>JAFUWR010000341.1 GCA_017471125.1 Clostridia bacterium
AAGATCACCTGGAGCTTGATGGGCTCCCACTTGGCGTAGACCACCTTCTTGGCGGCAGGCATGGTATCGTCAAACTTGTATTCCTGCGTGCCCGTCTCGTCCTCATACCAGCCGACAAAGCGATAGTTGTCGGGGGCCACGGGGAAGTGATCGGAGGACTTGGACGACCTGTAAGCGTCCGCGTAGGCCGACAGGGGCGCTTCAAACGCAACGCTCTCCGTCTGGTTCACGTCCTTGTACTGATCGGCGGCAGATGAAGTAATGTCCACCCCGCCGATGGTCACGCCCGTCTGCGTGGGATAGTTGACGTCAAAGATGAAGTCGTTCTTGTCTCGGGTGTGGTAGACATAAAACGGAAGGCTTAAACTATTGACAGTAGTTCCTGCCTCTATGCGATGCGTTCCTCCATTTGTTAAAAACCCTTCGTTTTTTGTAGAATAATACTCGACCGTGAAACCTGTAAATTTATTGCCAAAAGTGAAGTTGGTACTGGTTGAGGTAGTTTTTGCCGTTGACTTATCACTCTCGCTAAAAGTTCCGTCCAGCTTCTGGCGATAGTGATTGATCGTAGACGCCCCATTTGAACCCCTATAATAGAGATAATAGGGATTACTGGTTTGATTGAAGCTATAAAGCATGGTCTGGGTCAATCCGCTTCCGTCGTTTTTTTCATTCCAGACGTAGCTTGACACACTGCTCCAGTCATAATCGTTTTGTTCGAAGGTTTGTTCGTACAGTCCCGTCCACTGGAGACCAGTGGATGAAGATCGCGTATAGCGCGTTCCTGTGTATTCTTCTTTTTCTCCGCTTGAGGTTGAATAGATCCAGGGATATGTAGTTGTCGTCACTGTCCTCGAATACCAATAAAGCGAATAATAATTCCCTTGATTATACTGATTTTTCCGATAATACGTGTTAGGATATATCGGAGAAGCTGCAATAGTACCGTTTTTATCAGAATACACCGTCCCAGTGTATCTATAGTTATAGCCATAATCCACATCATATTGAGATAAATAATATTCTACAGTAGTTGAATTGATAGCCCCGCCTCTCGTCAACAGAACATACTGATTATCGACAAGGCCATAGAGCGTGCCGCTCGTAGCGGTCGTACTGGTATAACTGTAGATCGTCCCGCCGCCGGGATAATTGATGAAGTTGATCGTCATCAGGTCACGGTCATAGTACACGTTCACGACGGTCGTGCCGTCGCCGGTGACCTTCTCCGTCTCGGCGATGACGGTCCTGCCCTCGCCGTCCAGCTTTTCGGCGGTCATCTTCACGGCGCTGTAATGGAACCCCTTGAAATCATCGCCGCCAAGGGATGTGTATCTGGTCAGGTCCAGGTCGTCCAGCGTCATGGTGGACCTCGCGCTGATGCCCGTCGCGGAGGAATAGTAGTCGTAGGTCTTTTCGCTGGCCGCCGCGTACTTGTCGTCCGTCACCTTCTGCTTCCAGACAATCACGGAATACTTGGTGTCCAGTATCTCCTCCCACGCCGCGTGGAAGGTGACGTCCTGCACCTCATCTGTATTGGCCTTGAGGAAATACAGCCTGCCCGGGGCGTTCGCATCGGAGGTGTCCTTGACGATCTTCCACTCGCCCGCCACGGACTTGTCCTCATTCAGGACCCTGCCGTTTTCATCGGTGACGAAGACCCGCTCGTCGCCGTCGAGGTAATACCAGCCCGCGAAGTCATAGCCGTTGCGGCGGCTGGTCTTGAGGGCGGTCTTGAAGTAGACGTCCAGGTCATCCGCGGTAGTGGTCTGGGTCTGGCGCTCGTCGATCAGCAGGTATTCGGAGCCCACATAGGTCGCGCCGGTGTTTTCGCCCACGTCAAAGCCGGCCCACCGCACGTTGTAATAGGTGGGGTACAGCTCGAGGTCGCCGTTCTTGGCGCCGTTCGTGTATTCGGGATAGGTGATGTAATAGCCGTCCCGGCCCGGGGTGCTGATCTTGTCGCCCTTGCCGGTGCGGGTCAGGTAGGTCTGGGCGGTGGCCATGTCCCCGTCCACCGTCTCCCAGCCGCTGAACACCCGCGACTTGGGGTCGGGGCTGGGGGCCTCGAACGCGCCGATCTCGACCTCGGCCTCGTGGTCGCTGCCCATGACCAGCAGCGTCCGGGCGTAGAGGTTCGCGCCGATGTCCGGCTCCTCCGCGGTGCCCACCCGCTCCTTGGGGCCAAAGTGGAAGTTCGCGAACAGGTAGTCCTCGTACATCGGGGCGACGTAGACGTGCAGCAGCCCCTCGTCGTCGGGCGCGCCGCTGCCGGACGCGCCGCCCATCGACCAGGCATAGTCCCCATTCGCCTGTTCCTCGATGGCGATGGGCACGCCAAAGTCCACATGCGCGGGGCTCGCCGTCCATGCGTACTGTATCTTCCCGTCGGCGTCGCCCCTGTGCTCGACGACGTACCAGCCGAAGAAGTATTCCGTCTTGTCCTCGGAGATCACCCGGTTCTTCGGGTTGGCGATCATCTCAAGGGTCTCGCCGTCCCGCAGGATCTGGCTGTCCTGCCTGTCGCCGCCCTTGGAGGTGTTGATGAAGCGATAGGGTCCGGCGACGTAGACGCCGCCCTCGCCCTGCGTCGCCTCGGCGTCGATGAAGTGGAACGCCACCCGGGGGACCTCGACCTCCCCGTCCTCATGCGCCCGGATGACGTACACCGAGAACGCGCGGGCGGCGAAGGTCACGGCGTCGCCCGCGGCGGCGAGGATCTCGACGGGCTCGGGGTCGGCGGCGCCGTCGGCATAATGCCACGCCTCGAGGGCGCTGCCGCGCTCGAGGGCTTCGCGGATGGCGTCGCTGCGGACGGTGACCTCCACGGCCTCGCCCGCGGCGGGCTGGAAGGTGTTGCCGCCGCCGTCCTGTATGGTGATGTCGCAGGCGAGCAGGGTCCGCCCGTCGCCGTCGTCGTAGCCCTCCACGGGCTGGGCCTCCACGCTGGCCGCCACCGGCAGCGCGCCGGTCAGCTCGATCAGCGCGTCGCCCGCGGCCACGGGCGCGAGGGTCTGGTACTCGGACAGGCCCAGGCGCACCAGCGCGAAGCCGTCCCACAGGTCCACCAGGAAGGTGTGGCCGCTGCCCACGTCGATGTGGTCCGCCACCGGGTCCTCGGACAGCGCCCCGCCGCGGACGCCGTACAGCGCCAGCCATTCGCCCTCCTCCAGGGCGGGCATGTCGATCAGCGTCGCGTTGATGCCGTCGCAGTCGGCGCTGGACACGATCTCATACGCCTCCACCACCTGCTGCCAGGCGGGGACCTCCACGCTCGTGGGCCGCAGGGTCGCGGTGGCGTTCTCCGACCCGGACAGCGACAGCCGCAGGGCCGCGGTGTCGTAGCTGGCCGAGCTGCGGGGCCGGGCGGCGGCTTTGGCCCGGGCAGGCTGCTCCGCGTCGCCCATCAGCGGCGCGAACGCCGGGTCGGGGCCGATGACGATCAGCTCGTCGTCATACTCAAGCTCCTCGACCGCGTATTCGATCTCGTCCTCTGTCGCCGGTTCCTCGGCGGTTTCCTCAATGTTCTCCTCGGCGGGCACCTCCGTGGGTCCGGGCACCGCCGTCGCCTCGGGCGCGGGCGCGATGCCGTCCAGCAGCAGCAGGGACACCATGCCGCCCCCGGCGAACACGTTCAGCCGCACCTCGTCGAAGTCCTTCGCGGCGGTGAGCCGATAGTCGTCCCCGTCGGGCTCGATGATGAGCGCGTCCGCGTCGCCGTCGTCCGCCAGGCCCGCCAGCTCGATGGGGCCCACGTCCTCCGCGCCCGCGGCGGCGAGGATGTCGCTCAGCCGGGCGCGCTTCACGTCGCCCATGCGGTAGGCGTAGCCCACCTCCTCCGGCGCGTCCTCCGTCACCACGTCCAGCTCGAAGTCCTCGACCTCCCCGGCGGGGGTGACCACGGCGTCGGTCAGCAGGAGCGTGAAATGGTCGTCCTCGGTGTCGATGGCGATGGCCGCCTCGTCGAAGTCCCTGAGCGCGCGGATGCGGTAGTCGTCCTCCAGCGGCTCGATGGACACCGGCGCGTCCGTCTCGGCCTCCGCCCCGTACTGGCCGATCAGCTCGATGTCCCCGATGGGGAGCTCGAGCCTGACCGCCTCCAGGATCTCGCTCAGCAGCGCCTCCGTCCGGTCGCCCATGGGGAAGGTGTAGACGTTCTCACCCACCGCCGCCTCCGGGCCGTCCGTCGCCTCGCCCAGCTCGAAGGTCCCGACCTCCGACACCGCCGGGTCCATCTCGGGCGCGGCCCAGGCTCCCCCGGGCACGGCAAAGCCGTTGATGAGCATATCCAGTATCAGCAACAGGCTCACCAGCCTGCGCAGCCGACCCTTTTTCCAGTCCGTTTTCGTCATTTGTGACCTCTCCTATGTGACCGCGGCGGCGTCCCGCCGGCCCCTTTTCGCCGGACAGACGCACCTCGCCTGAATATATATTAAGTCATACTAATTATACCATATGTACAGGTTACAGTCCATAGATATTATGTAAGTATTTATATTAACCAAAAGAAAAGAGGCCGCGCGCGGCGGCCTCCGGGGTAGTTTTATCAGTGGAACAGCAGGTTGTACAGCTTGCCCTCGCCATTTTTGCGGACGATGCAGAAGGTGTACTCGGTGGGATAGGTGTAGTCGTTCTCCCGCTTGGAGGTGAGGATGTAGTCAAAGCTGACGTGGCAGGTCAGGCAGGTGTCCGACAGCACGTGGAAGTCCGACACCACCACGTTCTCGAAGGACTCCTCCTTGTGGGACGGGGCCCAGCGGTTGTTGAACTTCTTGATGATGTCCTCCGCGGGGGAGCCGGACTGCACGCCGTCCAGCGCGGTGTTGCGGGACACGTCCTGGGTGGTGTACTTGGCGATGCGCTGGGCCATCTTGATGATGGTCTCGGAATACTGGGCCTTCATGGCCTCGTCCTCCCGGAGCCCGCAGACCCAGATGTTCTCGCTGTCCTCCACGGGCGTGAGCGGCGTGCCGTCCGCGGCGGTCACGGCGATCTGCGGCGTCCCGTTGTCCGAGAAGAAGCCGTACTCCGTGAGCGTCGGCGCGGTCACGTCCCCGGGCAGGAAGCCCTCGGGCAGCGTGGCGATGCCGGTGCGGGTCACGTCCTCCTGGGTCAGCGTCCGGCCGTCCACGGTCACGGTGTACTCGGGCAGCGCCTGCACGCGGTACGGAGCCTGGTTCGGGTCCTGCTTCGCGGCCTCGGTCTCGGTCACCACGTGGGTGGTCACCGCGCCCAGGGTCCACAGCGTATTGCCGTGGGCGGTGGTCTGGCCGCTGGGCACCAGCGTGAAGGAGGCGAATTTGCTGCCGTCGAGGGTCATGTCATAGACCATCTGGTTCTTGTCCGACGAGAACGCCGGCACGCACTCCAGCGTCCGGCCCGCGGTGAGCCGGGTCAGGCTGTCCACGTAGAACGCCTGGTCGCCGCCGGAGATGTCCCGGGCGGCGGTGTCCAGCGGGTAGAGGCTGGCGTAGTCGCCGTCGGTGAACAGCTTGGCCACCTGGTCCGCCACGTGGACGGGCTGGGCCGCCTCGTAGTCCGCCGCGAAGCCGCGAAGCCAGTTGCAGCCGATGATGATGCCGATCACGGCCAGCGCCACCAGCGGGAAGTAGATCCGGTAGAACCAGCTCCCCCACAGCTTTTTGAACTTTCCCGGCAGCTTCTTGAGCTTCCCCGGCACGTCCATGCACCAGTCCACGATCGCGGCCAGCCACGGCGGCAGGTCGTCCTCGTTCTTCTTGGCGGGCTTCTTCGCCGGCTGCTTCTTCACCGCCTTTTTGACGGGCTTCTTCCCAGCCGGGGCCTTCGCCGCCTGGGGCTTCGTCCCCTGGGGCCTGGTCCCCTGGGGCTTGGTCCCCTGGGGCCTCGGCCTTGCCGCGGGCTTCTTCCCCGCCGTCGGCTTTTTCGCCGCGGGCGCGGCGTCCGGGATGTCCAGCGGCACCGCGGCCTGTTTGTGTTCCCTGTCCTGCATATGCTCCTCCGTCGCCACGCGACGCTGTAAAATGATGCGCTTGGGCTATTTGACCACGAACCCCGTGGGCATCTTGCGGGACCCGGTGAGGATCACGCCCTTGTTGAGGTATTCGCCCCGGTAGTACATCAGCGACGACGAGCCGCCGTCCAGGTTGATGGCGTTGACCGCGCCGTACTCCAGCATGACGCTGATGAGGTCGGCGTAGGTCGCGCCCAGGCTGGACGCCTGCCGCCCGTCGATGACCAGCATCAGCACCGCGCCGTCGGCCCGCTGGCCGATGGCGGTGCGGGGGTTGAGGCCCGAGCTGGAGCCCTTGACCCGCGCGGCCTCGCCGTTGACCACCAGCGCCGGGCCGAAGGCCAGCGCGTCGCGGATGCCCTTGTCCAGGGCCTGCTTGGAGGTCATCTCGCCGATGATCATCACGTTGTCCTGGTTGAAGCCCACCACCACGTTGTGGTCGGAGGAGCCGCCGGACTTGTTCAGCACCTCGCCGCCCGCGATGACCAGGCCCGTGGGCATGCCGCCGTTACCGACGCCGCCGCTGTCCGAGAAGCCGCCGCCGTTGATGGCCGCCACCGCGCCGTAGCGCTCGGCGATCTCATAAAGCTCCAGGCCCGGCTTGGAGTTGAAGTTCTCCCGGCACACGCCGGTGACCACCCGGGAGGGGTCCTGCACCACCATCATCCAGCCGTTGTAGGTCGCGCCCTCCACGTCGAAGATCTCGATGCCGTCCTCGCTGTACAGCAGGTTCGACGGCTTCGGCGTGGCCGACAGCGCCGCTTCGCTGCCCGGCTCCGGGGTCGGGCCCGCGATGACGATCATGGACGTGTCCGTCTCGGAGACGCTGCTGTCCACCGAGTTGCGGGCGATGATGGCGTCCATCTCGGCGTCGTTATAGTAGATGCGGGGCACGAACTTGAGGGCGCTGGTCTCCAGCATCGACACCGTCAGCAGGTCGCCCAGGGACTGGGACGGGCCCTTGAACGCCACCCGGCCCGCGCCCAACGCGCCGACCAGCACCAGTATGAGCAGCGTCAGCACCGACAGGCCGACCCGCTTGAGGATGGTCCTGAGCGTCAGCGCCGGCTTTTTCGCCGCGCCCTTGCGCCGCTTCCTGCCCTTCTTGGTCGAAACGGCCTTCTTCGGCCCGACGCCCTTCTTCGGCTTCTTCACCGGGTCGGCCCTTTTGACCGCCCCGGCGCTGTGCTTCCCCGCCGAATGACGCCCCGCGCGGGGCGCTTCCTCCGCCGGGACGGGCTTCTTTTTCTTCGTCTTATCCTGCGTCATGCGCATGCTTCTCCTGTGTGGACCTGTTATATCAATTTATTATTATAGCATCAAACCCTGACGGCGATGTTGCATAAGTGTTAATGATTGGTCGATAAATCGGGGAAAGCGGTTGCGGACCGGGCCGCCGGATGGTATAATGATACCATACCAATGTGATGAAAGCGGGGACGCGAACATGAGTGATTTGAACATCGTCTGCCTGGACCTGGAGGGCGTGCTGGTGCCGGAGATATGGATCGCCTTTTCGGAGGCCAGCGGCATCCCGGAGCTGCGGCGCACCACGAGGGACGAGCCGGACTACGACAAGCTGATGAAGTGGCGGCTGGGCATACTGCGGGAGCACGGGCTGGGCCTCAAGGACATACAGGCCACCATCGCGAAGATCGACCCGCTGCCGGGGGCGCGGGAATTCCTGGACGAACTGCGGGCCACCACCCAGGCGGTCATACTGTCCGACACCTTCACCCAGTTCGCCAAGCCCCTGATGGAGAAGCTGGGCTGGCCGACGCTCTTGTGCAACGCCCTCGAGGTCGCGCCCGACGGCATGATCTCCGGTTACAAGATCCGGGTGGCGCAGTCCAAGCTCAGCACCGTCAAGGCGCTCCAGTCCGTGGGCTTCGATACCATCGCCTGCGGCGACAGCTATAACGACCTCGGCATGATCCGCCAGAGCAAGGCCGGGTTCCTGTTCCGCTCCACCGAGCAGATCAAGAAGGATAACCCCGACCTGCCCGCGTTCGAGGCATTCGACGACCTGCTGGCCGCGATCAAGGGGGCGCTGTGACCTATTAATCCACCGTTTCGGTGGATTTTTAACGTCCAATTTACCTTTTACTATTGACATATGAGTGGTGAGGCGCTATAATTGATTTAGTACAATTGAATTGACATTAATTAATCAGGAGGCAATGACATGAGCATCTATGATTTCACCATCAAGGCCCAGGACGGCAGCGAGATCTCCATGGAGCAGTACAAGGGCAAGGTGCTGCTGATCGTCAACACGGCCACCGGCTGCGGCTTCACCCCCCAGTACACCCCCCTGCAGGAGCTGTACGAGGCGCACCACAACGACGGCCTCGAGATCCTGGACTTCCCCTGCAACCAGTTCGCGAACCAGGCCCCCGGCACCGACGAGGAGATCCACACCTTCTGCACCGGCCGCTTCGGCATCACCTTCCCGCAGTTCGCGAAGATCGACGTCAACGGCGAAAACGCCACCCCCCTGTACAAGTACCTGACCGGCAGCACCAAGTTCGGCGGCTTCGGCATCGGCCCGATGAGCCTGGTCCTCAAGCCCATCGTCAAGAAGATGGACCCCGACTACAAGAACAACGGCAACATCAAGTGGAATTTCACCAAGTTCCTCATCAATCGCGAGGGCGAGATCGTCGGCCGCTTCGAGCCCACCGAGGACATGAAGAACGTGACCAAGCAGGTGGAGGCGATCCTGTGATGCGGTACGATTATCCGACCGAGATGGTTTGCAGCCAGCTCATCAGCTTCGACCTGAACGACGATGTGGTGACCAACATCGAGTTCATGGGCGGCTGCAACGGCAACCTCAAGGCCATCTCCAAGCTGGTGGACGGCTGGACGGTGGACAAGATCGAGGAATACCTGAAGGGCAACCTGTGTGGCCGCCGGCCCACGTCCTGCGCGGATCAGCTGGCGCGAGCCGTGCGCAAGGCCTACGACGAATCGAAAGCGAGCGCGTGATATGAGCATCGAAGTGCGTTATTACAGCCGCGGCAGCAACACCCGGCGCCTGGCCGAGGCCGTGGCGAAGGAACTGGGCGTCAGCGCCGTGAGCGTTGAGCAGCCCATGAACGGCCGCGCGGACGTGGTGTTCCTGTGCGCCAGCGTCTACGCCGGCGGACCGGACAAGGCCGTCACGACCTTCGTCCGGCAGAACGCCCGGGACATCGGCAGGCTGGTGGTGCTGTCCACCTCCGCCTCCGGCAAGTCCACCCACGCCAAATTGAAGGCCGCCGCCGAGGACATGGGCGTGACCGTGTCCGACGCCTACTTCCAGTGCCCCGGCGCGTTCATGGTGCTCCATCGCGGCCGCCCCAACGCCGAGGACTGCGCCCGGGCCGCGGGATTCGCCAAGGCGCAGTTGTAAACAAGATGGAACAAAAGGATTTCGACGTATTGAAGCTGGACAACCAGCTCTGCTTCCCGCTCTACGCCTGCGCGCGGGAGATCGTCAAGAAGTACAAACCCTTCCTGGACGCGATCGACCTGACCTACACCCAGTACATCACCATGATGGTGCTCTGGGAGCACAGGCGCATCACGTCCAAGGCCCTGGGCGAGAAGCTCTACCTGGACTCCGGCACCCTGACTCCGGTGCTCAAGAAATTAGAGGAAAAGGGACTGGTCACCCGCGCCCGGGACCCCATGGACGAGCGCAACCTGGTCGTGGCCCTCACCGACGCGGGCGAGGCCCTCAAGACCCCCGCCGCCCGGGTTCCCCGGCAGATGGCCGGGTGCATCTCCCTGGAGCCCGCCGAGGCCCAGACCCTCTATCTCCTCCTCCATAAGCTCCTCTCCGCGACAAACGCCTGAGACTTTCGTCCCGGGCGTTTTTTCGGCCTTGATTTCTCCTTGGCGCGCATTTATAATAGTATTTATCACGATATGGAATGAAAGGGGGACGCGCCGTGAACACGAGCCAGGTGGAGTGCTTCGTGCGCGTCGCGGAGACGCTGAACTTCCAGCAGGCCGCGGAGACGCTGCACATCTCCCAGCCCTCGGTGAGCAAGCAGATCGCCGCCCTGGAGGACGAGCTGGGGGCGCGGCTGTTCGTGCGCACCACGCGCACGGTATCGCTGACGGACGCGGGCGAGCTGTTCCTGACCGACGCCCGGAGCCTGCTTAAGACCACCTACCACGCCCGGCAGGTGATCGCCGAGAGTCGGCAGGACGCGAGGAACGTGCTGCGCATCGGCTATACGGACACCAACGAGCTGCCGGGCATCGTGGAGGCGCTCGGGCGGCTGCGGGAGGCCCAGCCCGCCTTCCACCCCATGCTGGCCCAGGATTCCTGGGACGCCAACCTGACGGCGCTCCAGCACGGGCAAATAGACCTGTGCTTCGCGTTCCAGGACAACAAGCAGCACGGCAAGCTCAAATTCCTGCCGCTGACGGCGCACCGCTTCCGCTGCGTGCTGCCCGCGACGCACCCGCTGGCCGGGGCGGGGGCCGTATCCTACGCGCAGTTGGAGGCGGAGCCGCAGGTGGTGTGCGTGCCGATGCCGCTGCGCACGCGCTATTACAGCGGGGAGAACGCCGAGGCCATCCCCAGGGGCGGATCGCAGAGGGTCGTGCTCTGCGGCAACGCCTCGGAGGCCTACGCGCTGGTGCTGGCGGGGTTTGGCTACTGCCTGCTGCCGGAGCACCTGATCGTGCCGCATCCAGACCTGCGCGTATTGCGCTGGGACCGCACGTCCGAGATGGTCCACGGCGTGTTCTACGCCGACAAGCCCCAGTCCCCGCTGCTAAAGCGGTTTTTGAAGCTGCTGGCGGAGGCCGCGGCGTGAGGTCATTCCCCCATCGTCACGACGATCTTGCCGTTCACCCGCCCCGAATCCAGCGCGATGCAGGCCTCCCGGATGTCCCGGAAGTCGAACCGTGCGCCGTACCGGGGCGTGATCTCATACGCGCTCAGGAAATCGAAGATCGCGTCCATGACCGCCTGGGTGGGGTAGTTGCTGAAAAAGCCGGTCAGATAGACCCCGTTGGGGATGTCCTTGATGGGGTCGAAGCCGTTCAGGGCGAACACGCCGCCCAGTATGCCCGTCTGGCAGACGATGCCGCCTTTGTCCACGGCGGTGAGCGTGTCCTTCAAAGAGCGCGGCCCCACCAGGTCCAGCGCCTTGGTGACGCCGTGGACCCGGCCCGTGAGCCTGCCGTCGTCCAGCAGGGCCTCGTCTGCGTCGGAGAGCAGCGGCAGCTTGGCCTCCCGGTGGGTGGTGGCCGTCACGCGGCAGCCCAGCGCCTTGGCGATCTGCATCGCCGCGTAGCCCAGGGCGCAGGTCGCCCCGCGGATGAGCAGCGCGTCGTTGGCCTTCAATTGCAGGCACTCGAACAGGCTGCCCCAGGCCGTGAACCAGGTCTCCGGCACGGCGGCCAGCGCGTCCCAGGGCAGGTCGGACCTCACCGCGAAAACGTGGTGGGCGGGCAGCAGCGCGTATTCGGCGTAGCTGCCATCGAAGGAGCGCCCCATGCCGCCCATCAGCGCCACCACCCGCTGGCCCTTCTTGAAGGGGCTGTCGGACGGGTCGGCGATCTCGCCCACGCACTCGATGCCGGGGACGACCGGCTTTCGGATGTAGTCCGCCTCGATCTCGCCCAGGCGCAGGAGCTGCTCCGAGTGGTTCATGCCGAACCCCATCACCTTCACCAGCACCCAGCCGGGGCGGGGACGGGGCACGGGCACATCGGTCAATCCCACCCGCTCGGCGGGCGTGATGCCGCGGATCAGCGCCGCTTTCATATCTGCATGACCTCCTTCCAGCACTCCGGGTCGGGCGCATACATACTGCCGTGATAGCCTGCCGCCACCGCGGGACAGCCCCGGCAGAAGCGCAGCAGCTCGCACCTCGCGCACTTCTCAAACTTCTCATACTGGCGGTAGGCGTCCAGCCGTGGCCCGGTGAACAGGTCGTACAGGTCGTCGGTCAGGGCGCTGCCCACCCTGCTCTCCATGCGGCGACAGGCGTATACCGCGCCGTCGGGGAGGATGGTCAGGTGGCAGTTGCCGCAGTTGCAGCCGCCGTAGACGATCCCGTCGTCGGGAAAGGCCTTGGGGTCGAAGTCCCCGATCTCGTAGCGGTACAGCGTCCACAGGTGATCCTTAAGATTAAACGTCGTCCCGCAGCCCTTGTGTTCCTGAAACTTTTTCCAGCAGCCGTCCAGCACCGCCCGGTATTCCTCCGGGGAACAGCAGGCGTCCCGGTCGTCGGGGCCGGGGCAGTAGCGGGCGAAGGCGAAGATGTCGGCATGATGCGCCGCCACCTCGTCCACCAGCGCGGGCAGCTCCCGATGGTTCCACCGGCTCACCGTCGCCATGATCGCCACGTCGATGCCCGCGCCGCGCAGGATGGGGATCGCCGCCATCGTGGCGTCGTAGGAGCCGGGCTGCCGGATGCGGTCGTGGGTCTCGCGCAGGCCGTCCAGCGAGAGCTGGTACTTGCGGCAGCCGCATGCCTTCATCCTGCGGGCGGCCTCCGGCGTGACGTGAAAGGGATTGCCCATCAGCGCGAAGGGGATGTCCGCCTCGCGCAGCAGCTCCAGCAGCGTCCAGAAGTCCGGGTGCAGTATGGGGTCGCCGCCGGTGACGTACAGGTACGGCGCGCGACGGGCCTTGCGGCAGAAGGTCTGGCAGTTCTCGATCACCGTCCGCATGTCCGGGACGGACATCTCCCGGAATTTGGCATGACTGCCCAGCGCGTAGATGTAACAGTGCTTGCAGCGCTGGTCGCAGGCCTCGGTGATGTGCCATTGAAAGGCAAAATACTCCATGATGCGCTCCTGTGCCGAGCCACCCCTGCAAACGGCGGTCTGCAGGGGTGGTTCTCGTGGGTCGGGTGTCACTTGTCGCCGGCGCCGCAGGCGGTGCCGCAGGACGCGGGCTTCTCGGCGGGCTTGTCGCCCGCGCCGCAGGCCGTGCCGCACGCCGCGGGCTTCTCGGCAGGCTTGTCCCCCGCGCCGCAGGCGGTGCCGCAGGGCGCGGCATTCGCATGCTCCATACCGCTCATGAACAGGTTCTTCAGGGCCATGGTCATTCCTCCATTCCGTGTGATGATCGCGCGTCGGCGACCGTTCGTCTCATTCTAACACGGAGCGCCCGCCGTCAGCAATTCAGTATTCTCATCAATGATAACAGAATGGAATAAACGGGCGCATAAAAAACCCGGGCCGAAGCCCGGGCTCAACGATCGCCATCAGATGTTCAGGTAGTTCAGCGACACATACCCCGTGGTGCCGCCATAGGTCACCTTGGCCCAATTGCCGGTGACAGAGGACACGCTGACCTTCGCGCCGTAGCTGAGGGTGCGCACGATACCGGCGGAGGCGCTGGCCTTGACGCGCATGTTGAGGCTCCCGGCGGTGACGGTGGCGGTGGCGCCGGAGGCGGAATAGGTCTTGGACACCCAGCCGGTGACGCCGGAGAAGGTCTGGATCTTGTACCAGTTGCCGCTGGAGCCGGTGACCTTGAAGGCCCGGTTCTTATACAGCGTGGCCTTGGTGGAGTAGCCGGTGCCCGCGCCGGAGCGGACGTTCAGGGTGGAGGAGGTGACGTGGTACACGTTATAGGTGCTGCTCGTGGAG
>JAFUWR010000342.1 GCA_017471125.1 Clostridia bacterium
CCCAGCTCGACGCGGAGGGCGGCGGCACGCGCCGCACGTCCGCCCGGGCCGCGCCCTCGACGATCAGCCGCTGCGGGATCTCGGTGACGAACCGGGAAAGCGGGTTGGCGTTTCGCGTGTTGTACAGCGCCCGGGTGTTGGCGTGGGACATGAACAGCCGCTTCCTGGCGCGGGTGATGCCCACGTAGCACAGCCGGCGCTCCTCCTCCATCTGCTGGTCGTCGAACAGCGCCCGGGTGATGGGAAAGATGCCCTCCTCCATGCCCGCCATGAACACGTTGTCGAACTCCAGGCCCTTGGCCGAGTGGAGGGTCATCAGCGTCACCGCACCGCCCGTCTCGTTCATGGCGTCCAGATCGGACACCAGCGCCACGTTCTCCAAAAACTCCTGCAAGCCTGCGTCGGGGTCATGCTGCTCGAAGTCGCTGACCGCGCCCTGCAGCTCCTTGATGTTCTCGATGCGGGCCTCGCTGTCCTCGCCCTTGGCCTCCTCGAGCGCCTTGACGTAGCCCGTCTTTTCGATCAGCGCCTCCAAAAACGCCGCGGGCTTCATGTCGTACATGTTCTCGGTCAGGTCGATCATCAGCTCCGCGAACCCGCCCAGCAGCTTCTTCGGCCGCGCGGAGATGGGCAGGTTCTCCCAGTCCAGCACCGCCGACAGGAAGGGCATGTCGTTCTCCTTGGCGTACTCGGCCACCTTCTCCACGGTGGCGTCGCCGATGCCGCGCTTGGGCTCGTTGACGATGCGCCGCACGGACACGTCGTCGTCCGGGTTCACCAGCGCCCGCAGGTAGGCGATCAGGTCCTTGACCTCCTTGCGCTCGTAGAAGCGCTGGGCGCCGTAGACCCGGTAGGGCGTGCCGGAGCGCACGAACGCCTCCTCAAGCACGCGGGACTGGGCGTTGGCCCGGTAGAGCACCGCGATGTTCCCCGCGCCGCTGCCCTGCCGCATGAGCTTTTGGGACATCTGGCAGATGAAGGTCGCCTCGTCCCGCTCGTCCATGGCGCGGTACAGCGCCACCCGGTCGCCGGCGTCAGACTCGGTCCACAGGGCCTTTTCCTTGCGGCCCGCGTTGTGGGCGATGACCTGGTTGGCGGCGTCCAATATGTTGCCGGTGGAGCGGTAGTTCTGCTCCAGCTTGATGGTGACGCACTCGGGGAAGTCCTTCTCGAAGTCGAGGATGTTCCGAAGGTCCGCCCCGCGCCAGCCGTAGATGGACTGGTCGTCGTCGCCCACCACGCACAGGTTGTGCCTGTCCCCGGCCAGCAGGCGCACCAGCTCGTACTGGGCGGCGTTGGTGTCCTGGTACTCGTCCACGAGGATGTACTGGAACCGGCTGCGGTAGTAGTCCAGCACCGGCGGCTGCTCGGTCAGCAGCTCCAGCGTCTTGATGAGCAGGTCGTCGAAGTCCAGGGCGTTGTTGCCCTTGAGGGTCTGCTCGTAATCCCGGTACGCCTCGTAGAGCTTGCGGGAGCGGAAATCGCCGCCGGACTCCTTGAGCCACTCCAGCGGGGTGAGCATGCGGTTCTTGGCGTCGGAGATCATCGCCCGGATGGTCTTGGGCGGGTACTCCTTGTCGGACAAGTTCAGCGCCTTGGCCACGGACTTGATGACCGTCAGGCAGTCGGTCTCGTCGTAGATGGCGAATTGGCGCTTGTAGCCCAGCTTTTCGATGTCCCGGCGCAGGATGCGGGCGCAGCAGGCGTGGAACGTGGAGATCCAGGCGTCCTCGGACGCCTCCCCCGCCAGCCGGTGCACGCGCTCGGCCATCTCGCGGGCGGCCTTGTTGGTGAACGTGATGGCGAGGATGTGCCACGGGGCCACGCCCTTCTCCATCAAATGCGCCACGCGGTAGGTCAGCACGCGGGTCTTGCCGCTGCCCGCGCCAGCCAAAACAAGCAGCGGGCCCTCCGTCTGTTCGACGGCGGCGCGCTGCTGGGGATTCAATGCGGTGAGATCGATCATGATGTCATCCTTTGTCGCTTTGCTGTTCGGCGATCTTCGACAGCACGAGCTGGTAGCCGCCCGCGCCGTAGTTCAGCGCCCGGTTCACCCGGCCGATGGTGGCGGTGGACACGCCGGTCTTTTCCACGATCTCCGTGTAGGTGGACTGCGCCTGCAAAAGCCGCGCCACCTCCAGCCGCTGGCCCAGGTCCTGTATCTCGCGGATGGTGAAGAGATCCTCGAACAGCTTGTAGCAGTCTTCCTCGGTGTTGAGCGCCAGGATAGCCCGAGCCAGGTTATCCGCCTGCTCGCTCTTCAATCGTGATGAAAACATATTTTTGCCCTCCACTTTCCCACTTCATCATATAAATATTATACTCCATAGGAGGGAAAACGTCAACTATTTGTTACGAATGTTATGTCTTGGAGCCGAGGGTATAACCTTCCTTTTCAAACACGGCGACCCACCCCTTCATCTTCTCGAAGAACTCGGCGTTGGTGGCGGTCTTGCCCATGAGGGAGATGATCTGCTCGGCCATCTCCTGGGCGCGGCCGCCGGAGAGCACGCGCCGGACCAGCATCTCGCCGTCCAGCTCGGCCTCGTTGAGCAGCAGCTCCTCCCGGCGGGTGCCGGAGCGCACCATGTCGATGGCGGGGAACACGCGCTTGTCCGACAGCTTGCGGTCCAGATGCAGCTCCATATTGCCGGTGCCCTTGAACTCCTCGAAGATGATGTCGTCCATGCGGCTGCCGGTGTCCACCAGCGCGGTGGCGATGACGGTCAGGCTCCCGCCGTTTTCGATGTTCCGGGCCGCGCCGAAGAAGCGCTTGGGCTTGAACAGGGCTCCCGGATCGAGGCCGCCGGACAAACTGCGGCCCGTGGGCGTGATGACCAGGTTGTAAGCCCGGGCCAGGCGGGTGATGGAGTCCATCAGCACCACCACGTCCTGCCCCATCTCCACCAGCCGCTGCGCCCGCTCAAGCACCATTTCGCTGACGCGGACGTGGTTCTCCGGGGCCTCGTCGAAGGTGGAGTAGATGACCTCGCCGTCGATGGAGCGCTTCATGTCGGTGACCTCCTCCGGGCGCTCGTCGATCAACAGCACGATCA
>JAFUWR010000343.1 GCA_017471125.1 Clostridia bacterium
ATGGAGCGGTAGACGAGGCTCGGACTCGCGACCTCCACCTTGGCAAGGTGGCGCTCTACCAACTGAGCTACTACCGCACGGTTTGGGCGTTAAGAGCGGGTGATGGGAATCGAACCCACGGAGCCAGCTTGGAAGGCTGGAACTCTACCATTGAGTTACACCCGCACATTCAATGGAGTTGGAGCGGTAGACGAGACTCGGACTCGCGACCTCCACCTTGGCAAGGTGGCGCTCTACCAACTGAGCTACTACCGCATATTGGTGCGGGCGAAGGGACTCGAACCCATACGCCGGGGGCACCAGAACCTAAATCTGGCGCGTCTGCCAATTTCGCCACGCCCGCACTCTTGCGCGTGCCGTGGATATGCAGCCCGCGACAACCAACATGAAATATTATATAGCAAACGCGGTCATTTGTCAATACCTATTTTTGGTTTTTTGGATGTGAGGGCGCTATGTCGCCCTCACATCCCGAACTCGAACAGGGTCACCTGGCTGGTCTCGGGCACGTCGTTGAGGCAGCCGGCGAGCTTGAGCTGCTCCACCACGGACTTAGCGACCTTGCGGCGGACCATCTCGTCCTGGGAGATGAACGGACCGTCGGCGCGGGCGGCGACCAGCGCCTCGGCGGCGGCGAGGCCCACGCCGGGCAGGGAATTGATGGGCGGCAGGATGCGCCCGTCCACGATCTGGAAGTCCGCGGCCTTGGAGCGGTAGATGTCGATGGGCAGCATGTGGACGCCGCGCAGGTTCATCTCGATCAGTATCTCGAGGATGGTCATCTCGTCGTCCTTGGTGGCGGTGCGCTCGGACTTGTCCAGCGCCTTGATGTCCTCGATCATGCCGCGCAGGGCGTCCACGTCCTCGGTGACCATCCGCGTGGCGTCGAAGGACTCGGCGTTGCGATGCAGGTAGCAGCAGTAGTACGCCTCCGGGTAGAACACCTTGAAGTAGGCGATGCGCAGGGCCATGGTCACGTAGGCCACGGCGTGGCCCTTGGGGAACATGTACTTGATCTTCTTGCAGGTCTCGATGTACCAGGCCGGGCCGGAGGACGCCTGCATGGCCTCCTCCATCTGGGGCGTGAGCCCGCGGCCCTTGCGCACGGACTCCATGGTCTTGAAGGCCATCGACGCCTCCACGCCGTTGGCGATCAGGGCGTTCATGATGTCGTCGCGGGTGCAGAAGCACTCCTTCAGCGGGATGCCCTGCCGCACCAGGTCCTGGGCGTTGCCCAGCCACACGTCCGTGCCGTGGGACAGGCCGGATATGCGAATGAGCTCCTCCATCGTGGAGGGCCTGGTCTCCTTGAGCATGCCGCGCACGAAGGAGGTGCCGAACTCCGGCACGCCCAGCGTGCCCGTCTCCGCCACGCCCAGCTGCTCCGCCGTCAGGCCCAGCGCCTCGGGGGAGGTGAACAGGGAGATGATCTTCGAGAACACCTCCGGGTCGTGCAGCGGCACCTGCTGCGGCGGGATGCCGGTGATGTCCTGGAGCTTGCGCAGCATGGTCGGGTCGTCGTGGCCCAGCACGTCCAGCTTCACCAGCACGTCGTGCATCGAGTTGAAGTCGAAGTGGGTGGTGATGGTGTCGGTGGTCATGTCGTCGGCGGGGTGCTGGATGGGGGTGAACTGGTAGATCTCGTACTCCTTGGGCAGCACCACCATGCCCGCCGGGTGCTGGCCCGTGGTGCGCTTGACGCCGGTGATGCCCCGGGCCAGGCGCTCCTTCTCCGCGTTGGTGAGGCTCAGGTTGCGCTCCTCGGCGTACTTGAGCACGTAGCCGTAGGCCGTCTTTTCGGCGATGGTGCCGATGGTCCCGGCGCGGAAGCAGTATTCCTCGCCGAACAGCTCCTGGATGTAGCGGTGGGCCCGGGGCTGGTACTCGCCGGAGAAGTTCAGGTCGATGTCGGGCACCTTGTCGCCCTTGAAGCCCAGGAACACCTCGAAGGGGATGTTGAAGCCGTCCTTGTTCATCATCGCGCCGCAGACGGGGCACGCCTTCGGCGGCAGGTCCAGGCCCGTGGTGTAGCGCGGGTCGGGGTCGAACTCGGTGTGGCGGCACTTGGGGCAGGCGTAGTGGGGCGGCAGGGCGTTGACCTCCGTGATGCCGGACAGGAACGCCACCAGCGACGAGCCCACCGAGCCACGGGAGCCGACGATGTAGCCGTCCGACAGGGACTTGGCCACCAGCTTCACCGCGATCATGTACAGCGTCGAGAAGCCGTAGCCGATGATGGCGCCCAGCTCCTTGTCGATGCGCTTTTGCACGATCTCCGGCAGCGGGTCGCCGTACAGGTCGTGGGCCTTGTCGTTCACCAGCGTCCGAAGCTCGCTCTCCGCCTCCGGCCAGAAGGGCTGGAAGGTCTCCTTGCCCTCGGGGTGGGGGATGAATATCTTCACGTCGCCGATGCGGTCGGCGATGGCGTTGGGGTTGGTCACGACGACCTCCCGGGCCTTCTCCCGGCCCAGGTAGCTGAACTCCTCCAGCATGTCGTCGGTGGTGCGGAAGTACAGCGGCGGCTGGTGGTCGGCGTCGTCGAAGCCCTTGGAGGCCAGCAGTATGGCGCGGTACACGCTGTCGGTGGGGTTCATGAAGTGCACGTCGCCGGTGGCGCACACGGGCTTGCCGAGCCTGTCGCCCAGCTCGACGATCTTTCGGTTCAAGTCGCGCAGGCCCTCGTCGTCCTTGACGGTGCCCTCGCGCTTCAAAAAGGCGTTGTTGCCGATGGGCTGTATCTCCAGGTAGTCGTAGAAGGACGCGATCTTCTCGAGCGTCTTTTCGTCCCGCCCGTCCAGCACCGCCCGGAACAGCTCGCCCGACTCGCAGGCGGAGCCGACGATCAGCCCCTCCCGGTACTTCGCGATGAGGCTGCGCGGGATGCGTGGCGTGCGGTGGAAGTAGTTGAGATGTCCCTCGCTGATGAGCCGGTACAGGTGGGCCATGCCCTCCTGGGTGGCGGCCAGCAGGATGATGTGGTAGCTCTGCTTGCCGGGGTCGGTGGGGAAGCAGGTGTTCAGTTCCTCGAGGGTCTTTACACCCTTCTCCCGCTGGACCTCGTGGAGCACCTTCAACAATAACAGCGACGTGGCCCGCGCGTCGTGCACGGCCCGGTGGGCGTTCAGCAGCGATATGCTCAGCCGCTTGCACATGACGCCCAGCTTGTGGCTCTTGTTGTGGGGATATTGGTTGCGCACCAGCGCCAGCGTGTCCACGATCGTGAACGCGAAGGGCAGGCCCGCCTGCTTGAAGGCGCGCCTGAAAAACGCGATGTCGAAGGGCGCGTTGTGGGCCACCAGCACGGCGCCGTCGCAGAATCTGGCGAAATCGGGCATGGCCTCCATCAGGGTCCGCTTGCCGCGGAGCATGGCCGAGGTGATGCCGGTGATCTCCACCACCTTGTCGGGCACGGGACGGCCGGGGTCGATGAGCTCGGAGAACTCGGCCACCTCCACGCCGTTTTCCACGCGGACTGCGCCGATCTCGATGATCTCGTCGGCGTGGGTGTTGAGGCCGGTGGTCTCCACGTCCAGCACCACGAACGCGCACCCGTCGATGACCTGCCCCTGGGCGTCCTCTACAATTCCAGCGTCGTCGTCGATCAGGTAGCCCTCGCAGCCGGGGATGAGCTTGATACCGTTCTTCTTGGCCGCGCCGAAGGCCTCGGGGAACGCCTGCACCACGCCGTGGTCGGTGATGGCGATGGCCTTGTGGCCCCACTTCGCCGCCTGCTTGATGAGGTCGGAGGCGGAGGCGCAGGCGTCCATGGTGGAGTAGGTGGTGTGACAGTGCAGCTCCACCCGCTTCTCCGGGGCCTTGTCCTCGCGCACGGGCTTCTCCGCGGCCATCAGGTCGCTGACCATCAGCACCATCTCATGCCGGAAGTCGTCGTAGCGGTAGCTGCCCCGGACCTTGACCCAGTTGCCGGTCTTGAGCGCCGCGGTCAGCGCCTCGGCCTGGGCCTGTATGCCGCCCGGGGTCTCCCGGGTGTTCTTGCCGCCCAGGAACAGCTTGCAGTTGACGGAGCCCAGGTAGTCCGTCAGCGAGAAGGTGACGATCTTCGTGGTGCCGGTCTTGGTGTCGCGCATCTCGAAGGACTGGACCTCGCCGACCGCGGTCAGCTTGCCCACGTCCTCGGTGATCTGGTTCATGGGCATGGGCGCGTCGTAGATGTTGCGGCCCAGTATGGCATCGGACGGCGCGGTCTTCTTGGCCTTCTCCGGGCCGTCGGCGGCCACGGACTGGGCCAGCAGCGCCTCGGTGCGCTCCCGGTCCTCGGTGATGCGCTGGAGCCGCTTCTCCTCGTCGCCGGTGACCAGTATGCGGGCCGCGGCCTTGATGCCGAACAGGTCGTTCAGCTTGTCCGCCAGGATGCGGTCCACCTTCCGGGACCTCAAAAACGCCGCGCCCTCCTCGGAGGACACGCACACCGTCAGCACGCCGTCGCCCAGGCTCCAGCCCTTGCCGTTCCAGTCGATGAAGGGCATGCAGGCGGGGCTCTCGTGCTTCACCAGCGACTTCATGATGGGCGACGCCACCGTCACGTCCTCGAGCACGCGCTCCCGCAGGGCGGGGTACTCCAAATTGATCTTGACGCGCACGTCGGGAAAGGCGGAGGACATCAGTCGCTCCACCTTCGCGAATTGCGCGTCGTTCAATATGCGCTCGCTGGAAAACCGGACGCGCATCTGGCCGGTCTTCTGCGATATGACCACCTTGGACAGCTTGAGCTGGTCGGCTAGCCCGCGGTCCTCCCGGGCGATCAGGTCGCGCCAGAGTTCGGACATATTACTTCCTTACTTTTCGTTGACGGTCTTGCCGGTCATGTGCTCGGGGATGAGCTCGAACACCATCACCGCGGGGCCGGAGCGCCTGACCTCGTCCTCGATGTAGCCCTCGTCCCGGGTGAACTTGTAGCTGAGGCGGCGGCTGATGTCGATGGCCTTGTCGTGGTCCTCGACGACGCGGATCTTGCCGAACACGATCACGCTCTTGAAGTTCAGCGCCCAGTCGCCGGGCTTGATGACCCCGGAATCGTAGCAGCAGAAGGACGCCCGCGCGTCCCGGGCGATGGCGTCGTTGCGATGGCCGACCCTGCCGCTGTGGAAGTACAGGTGGCCGTCCTCGTCGTTGTAGAAGTGGTTGATGGGCATGCCGTAGGGGTAGCCGTCGTCGCCGTTGACGCACAGCACGCCGCGCTTCTCGTTGCGGAGGATGTCGATACATTCCTCCCGGGAGATGACCTGCTTTTTCCTCGCGACCTCTCTGAACATACCTATACCTCCGTCAATCGCCGTATCTCCTGTATCAGCAGCGCCGCCAGGTCCCCGGACACGGGCTTCGGCTGCTGGTCCCGCACGAACAGCACGGCCTTGCCGTCCTTGCCCCCGGCCACGCCCAGGTCGGCCTCCCGGGCCTCGCCGGGGCCGTTGACCACGCAGCCCATGACGGCCACCTTGAGCGGCACATGGATGTCCGCGCACTCGGCCCGCACGCGCCGGGCGATGCCCTCCACGTCGATGCCCGTGCGGCCGCAGGTGGGGCAGGAGATGATCTCGATGCCGTCTTTGCGCAATCCGCAGGCGCGCAGTATGGACAGCCCCGCGGGCACCTCCTGCACCGGGTCGCCGGACAGGGACACCCGGATGGTGTCGCCGATGCCGTCCAAAAGCAGCGCCCCGATGCCCACCGCGGACTTCACGATGCCCACGTCGGCGGTGCCGGACTCGGTGACGCCGATGTGCTGGGGATAGTCGGTGACCTCCGCGGCCAGGCGGCAGGCCCGCACCATCTTTTGAACGTCCGTGGCCTTGAAGGACAGCACGATGTCATTAAAGCCGACCTTCTCCAGCATACGCGCGTGGTTCAGGCCGCTCTCGACCATGCCCTCGGGGGTGACGCCGCCGTACTTCTTGAGGATGTCCTTCTCCACCGACCCGGAGTTCACGCCGATGCGCACGGGCACGTGATGGGCCTTCAAACAGTCGGCCACCTTCCGCACGTTGGCCTCGCCGCCGATGTTGCCGGGGTTGATGCGCACCTTGGCGATGCCGTTCTCCACCGACTTGATGGCGAGCCTGTGGTCGAAGTGGATGTCCGCCACCAGCGGCACGGGGCTTCCGTCCACCAGCGCGCGCACGGCCTCGGCGCAGGCGTCGTCGTAGACGGACACGCGCACGATGTCGGCCCCGGCCGCGGCCATGGCGCGGATCTGGTCAAGCGTCGCCGCCACGTCCCGGGTGTCGGTGTTGGTCATGGTCTGTACGGTCACGGGCGCGCCGCCGCCGATGGGGACGCCGCCCGCGAACACCTGTCGCGTAGACATATTTTTAACTCCTTACTGTATAAACCCGTTGACCCCCTGGGTGATGAGCCGCACGACGTCGTGGTAGGTGAGCAGCACGAACAGGCCCAGCACCAGCAAAAGCCCGATGCCGTGGACCATGCCCTCCTTCTCGGGCGGGATGGGCTTGCGGCGGATGGCCTCCACGATCAGGAACACCAGCCGCCCGCCGTCCAGCGCGGGGAGGGGGAGCAGGTTCATGATGCCCAGGTTCAGCGAGATGATGAATATGAGCCAAAGCACCTCGTACAGGCCGTCCCGGGCGAACTGGCTCACCACGGCGATGATGCCCACGGTGCCGGCGATCTGGTCCACGCCCTCGCCGTGGAAGAACAGCCTGCGCAGGCTGTCCAGCATGGACTGGGTGGTGGTGACCATGTACTCGCCCGCGTAGCGCAGGGCCTCGAGGACGGTGAAGGTGCGGGTGGAGAACTCGATGCCGATCATGCCGTGGGACGCGCCGTTCTCGTCCTCGACCACGGTGGTCCGCATGTCCAGCTCGACCTCCGCGCCGTCGCGCAGCACGGTCAGGCGCACGGTGCTGCCGGGCTCGGTGGCGCGTATGGCCGTGACCACGCCGCTGACGCCCGCGCCGTCGTTGGTGATGTCGGTGTCGTTGACCCTGACGATGGTGTCTCCCGGCTGGACCCCGGCCTCGACGGCGGGCATGCCGTCCATGACGCTGTGGACCACCGGGAAGCTCTCGGCCACCACGAATTGGTTGAGCATCACCGCGCAGGCCACGAACGCCAGCACGAAGTTCATGAAGGGTCCCGCGAGGATGGTCAAGAACCGCTTCCACACGGGCTGGTTGTTCATGGCGCGGGGGTCGTCGTTGGCCTCGTCCTCGCCCACAAAGGCGCAGTAGCCGCCCAGCGGGATGGCCCGCAGGGAATACTGTATGCCGGTCTTTTTGCCTTCCCAGCCCAACAGCCGCGGGCCGAAGCCCACTGAGAATTCCACGATGCCGATGCCGCACAGCCGCCCGACCAGGTAGTGGCCGAATTCATGGACGGTGACGATCAGGCCCAGCATCACGATGGCGAGGAGCACATAGAGGATATTGGTCAACATGAGAGCCTCCGAAGGGTATTTTCCGCGTCGGCGCGGGCGGCGCGGTCCGCCGCGTACACGTCCGCGATGGATTTGATCTCAGTCTGGGGCACGGCACCCAGCGCGTGGGCCACCACCTCGGGGATGCGCCCGAAGGGGATGCGCTCCCGGAGGAACGCGCCCACGGCCTGCTCGTTCGCGCCGTTGAACACCACCGGCATGCTGCCGCCGGCCTTCAAGGCGTCGATGGCCATTTTGAGGCAGGGGAAGCGGTCGTAGTCCGGGGCGGCGAAGTCCAGGTGGCCCAGTTTATAGAAGTCCACGGGCGTGGCGTCGTAGGGCAGGCGCTCCGGGAAGCCCATGGCGTACCCGATGGGGCCGCGCATGTCCGGCATGCCCAGCTGCGCCAGCACCGCGCCGTCTGTAAATTCGATCATCGAATGGACGACGCTCTGGGGGTGGATCACCACGTCGATCTTCTCCGCGGGCATGTCGAACAGGTGGTGGGCCTCCATGATCTCAAGCCCCTTGTTGGCCATGCTGGCGCAGTCCACGGTGATCTTGCCGCCCATGTTCCAGGTGGGGTGCTTCAAAACGTCCCGCACGGTGGCGTCGTACATGGCTTCCTTTGTCCAGTCCCGAAGCGCGCCGCCCGAGGCGGTCAGCAGCAGCCGCTTGACCGGGTTGCCCTGCCGCGCCTGGAGGCACTGGAAGATGGCCGAGTGCTCGCTGTCCACGGGAAGAAGGGGGATTTTTTTGGCCCTGGCCTTGGCCGTCACCAGCGCGCCGCCGGTGACCAGCGCTTCTTTATTGGCCAGCAGCACGCGCTCGCACACGTCCAGCGCCGCCCACACCGCGTCCAGCCCTGCGATGCCCACGATGGCGCACAGGGCGTCCTGGGCCTTCGAGGCCAAGAGCGCCCGCACGGTGGAATCCTCGCCGAAGAACCACTGGCAGAACTTCACGTCCTCCGGGATGTGGTCGGGCTCCACGTTCAGCGCCGCGCAGTCCGGCCTGAATTTTCGCACGAGGTCGAACAGCTTTTCCGACGAGCTGTGCGCGGTCAGACACACAGCCCGAAAGCGATCGGGATAGCGCGAAACGATGTCCAGCGCCTGCGTCCCGATCGAACCCGTCGCGCCAAGTATGGCGATCATTCTCTTTTCCATACGAATATGATACAGCTTTCTTGTGAAGTGGGTGTGAACCTGGGGTGAATATATGCCTTTACAGACCCGACAGCTTGAAGAACACGTAGCACGCCACGCCGCAGAACAGTATGCCGTCCATGCGGTCCAGCATGCCGCCGTGGCCGGGGAAGATGGTGCCGAAGTCCTTGATGCCGCAGTGCCGCTTGACCAGCGAGGCCACCAGGTCGCCGATCTGCGAAAGCGCCGCCGCCACCAGCCCCAGTATGCCGAAGCACCACAGCGGGGGATAGGCGGACACCGCGAGGTCATCGGCGATGGCGGGCACGGTGAAGGACAGCCGGTAGGCCACGAAGGGCACCAGCATGGCAAAGACAACGCTGGACACGATGCCCGCGATGGAGCCCTCCCAGCTCTTCTTGGGGCTGATCTCCGGGGCGAGGCGGTGCCTGCCGTATTTCAGGCCGATGAACAGCGCGAAGGTGTCGTTGACGGAGGCGATGAAGAACGCCAGTATCAGCGCCAGCGTGGACGCCAGCCGGGTGTCCAGGTCCTGGAGCGTGATGATGAGGGAGAAGAACAGGCCGGGGTACAGCATCGGGAACACCGTCGCCACCATGCTGTCGAAGGCCACCTTGCCCTTTAGGATGATGACGGTGAACGCCAGCAGCAGCCCCACCACCAGCGCGAACATGGCCGGGCTGATGGAGCGAAACAGGTTCTTGGTCTCCAGGCTCGCGTAGAACGCCTGGGCCAGCACCGCCAGGACGCAGTAGACGTACCCCGCCCAGCGCACCGGGTCGTAGCCGATCTTGCGAAAGGCGCGGTACATCTCGCTCAAGCTCATCAGCATGCTGACGAGCAGTATGATCCTCAGGGGCCAGCCCTGGAGCCATATGCCCAGGCCCATCACCAATATCAGCAGTATGGCTGTGACGACGCGCTTGACCACGGTCAACCCTCCTCGGCGGGCTTGACGCCGCCGAAGCGCCGGTCGCGCTCGGCGTAGACCCGCAGGCACTTCATGTAATGGGCGCGGTCGAAGTCCGGCCAGTTGACCGGGTCGAACACGAACTCGGCGTAGGTGGTCTGCCAGGGCAGGAAGTTGGACAGGCGCTGCTCGCCGCTGGTGCGGATGAGCAGGTCCACGTCCGGGGATCCGGCGGTGTACAGCTTGCCGTTGAACTCGTCCTCGTCGATGTCGTCGGGGTCGAGGATGCCGTCGCGCACCT
Organism: Clostridia bacterium; assembly: GCA_017471125.1. GTDB lineage: Bacteria > Bacillota > Clostridia > Christensenellales > Aristaeellaceae > UBA2862. Next base: position 9,777 of record JAFUWR010000343.1, read on the forward strand.
CCCGGGCCAGCAGCCGCGCGGCGCGGACCAGCTCGGCCCGACCGCCGTAGTTGAGGGCGATGTTCAGCTTCAGGCCGTCGTTGTTCTTCGTGCGCTCCATGGCGTTCACGACCGCCTCCCGCTGGGGTCCCGGCAGGCCGTCCACGTCGCCCAGGATGGTGATGCGGACGTTTTTCTCGTCCAGCTCGTCGATCTCGGAGCCGAAGTATTTGAGCAGCAGCGCCATCAGCGCGCCGACCTCCTCCTTCGACCGGGCCCAGTTTTCCGTGGAGAAGGCATAGAGGCTCAGCGCCTCGATGCCCCAATCGTCCGAGGCGCGGATGATGTCGCGCAGGGCCTCCGTGCCTGCCGCGTGGCCCGCGGAGCGGTTCAGCCCCCGGGCCTTGGCCCAGCGGCCGTTGCCGTCCATGATGATGGCCACGTGGCGCGGCAGCTTGCTGGGCGGCAGCGCCTGCACGGGCTGGGCGTGGGCCTTAGCGCTTGAAACGGATACCGTGATGTACTCCGGCGGCCTTTTGAACGCGCTGTTCAAAAGCCCGGTGAGCTTATCCAAAAACATATTTTCACTTCCCTTTTCGAGGATGTGACAAAATGGGCAGCCTGTATGTAAGCTGCCCATCAACGGACATGACCTTATAGAGGAGCGTCACACGGACATTATCTCCTTTTCCTTGTCCGCGCCGACCTTGTCGATCTGCTCGATGTGCTGGTCGGTGACCTTCTGCAGGTCCTTCTCGGCGATCTTCTGGTCGTCCTCGGTGATCTCGGAGTCCTTCTTGAGCTTCTTGATCTGCTCCATGGCGTCGCGGCGGATGGAACGGATGGCGACCTTGCCCTCCTCGATCATCTTCTTCACCTGCTTGCACAGCTCCTTGCGGCGCTCGCCGGTGAGCTCCGGCACCAGCAGGCGGATGACCTTGCCGTCGTTGGAGGGATTGATGCCGATGTCGGACTTCTGGATGGCCTTCTCGATGGGGCCGATCATCTTCGGCTCCCAGGGCGCGATGACCAGCAGCCTGGGCTCGGGGGAGGAGATGTTGCCCACCTGGTTGAGCTGGGTGGGGGTGCCGTAGTAATCCACGGTGATCTTGTCGAGGATCTTCGGGTTGGCGCGGCCGGCGCGCAGCGTGTCCAGATCCTTCTGCACCACGGCGATGGTCTTGTCCATGCGGTTTCCTGCGTCCTTGATGACATCCTGATACATAACTCTACCTCCACTGCTGTAATGCGCAACGCGCGCTTGATTTCTAATTGATATTTTACCTTAAACCGATGGAAAAGGCAAGCATAAATTTTCCGGACGGCGCATGCCGTCCGGAAAAAGGTCAATCCAATATCCTGCCGTCCACGGAGATGGTCACCACGTTCCACGGGATGAACTTCCCGCTGTTCTTGAGCGCTTCCTTGGCGGCGTACTCGAGCCCGCCGCAGCAGGGCACCTCCATGCGCACGATGGTGAGGGACCTGATGTCGTTCTCGGTGAGGATGGCCTCGAGCTTTTCGGAGTAGTCCACCTGGTCGAGCTTCGGGCACCCTACCAGGCAGACGCGGTTGCGAATGAAGTCCTGGTGGAAGTTGGCGTAGGCGTAGGCGGTGCAGTCCGCGGCCACCAGCAGGTTCGCGCCGTCGAACCACGGGGCCTTGACGGGCACCAGCTTGATCTGCACGGGCCACTGTCGAAGCTGGCTGGGCATCGCCGACGTCGGCGCGGCTGGGGCAGGGGAGGGTTTCAGGGCCCGGGCCATGCTGCCCGGACAGCCCGCGTGGTGGGGATGGGCCTGTTTCGCGGCCTTGGCGGCAAGCACGGCCTTTTCGTCGTAGGCGGGCGCTTCCCGCTCCTCGAAGTGGATGGCGTCGGCGGGGCATGCGGGCAGGCAGTCGCCCATGCCGTCGCAGTAGTCCTCTCGCATCAGCTTCGCCTTGCCGTTCACCATGGCGATGGCCCCCTCGTGGCAGGCGTCGGCGCACGCGCCGCAGCCGGTGCATTTCTCCTCGTCGATGTGGATGATCTTGCGCTTCATGCGATGGCCTCCTTCTGCTGCCTGGCCAGCTTCTTCGCCTCGCGCTCGGCGCGGGCGCGCTCCTTTTGCTGGCGGGCGATCTCCATCATGTGCTCGTACATCTCGTCGCCCACGCACTTGCGGGCGTACTGGCACCACTGGACGCAGCTCAGCGTGTCATTGTAGATCACCTGGCCGCAGTGCTCGCACACGGCCTCGGTGTCCACGGAGAATATCTCGATCAGGTTTCCGCACCTCGGGCAGCGCTTTTCGTCCAGCGTGGGGGTGCGGGGCTTTCCCTGGCAGCCTTCATAGATCATACATTTTCCGCCTCCTTTAAGTCATCGAGTTGTCCAGCCCTCGTCGTTGACTTTGTGGGTATATGATACTATACTGAACAGCGGAAGTATGTTGTTTTTCCAACATTGGAGGCTCAATGGAAGATTTTATCGAAGTTTTTCAAAGCTGCATACTTTTCGACGGCATCGACCCGAAGGACATCCGCGCCATGCTGGGGTGCCTGCGGGGGCGGGTGGTGACGTTCGACCGGGGCGAGGCCATCTTCCGGGCGGAGAGCCGCGCCGAGGACGTGGGCATCGTGCTGGAGGGCGCGGCCCAGGTGGTGCGGGACGATTTCTTCGGCAACCGCACCATACAGGCGCGGATCGAGCCGGGGGAGCTGTTCGCAGAGGCCTTCGCCTGCGCGGCGGTGGAGCGCCTGCCGGTGACGGTGGAGGGCGTGCGGCCGGGCAAGGCGATGGTCATACGCCTGCGGCGCATCATCGAGACCTGCTCCAGCGCCTGCGAGTTCCACAACCGCATGGTGATGAACCTCCTCAAAGCCGTGGCCGCACGGAACCTCCAATTGAACCGCAAGCTGGAGATCACCTCCCAGCGCACCACCCGGGACAAGCTGCTGGCCTACCTGACCGCCCAGGCGCGGCAGGCAAAGTCCATGAGCTTCACCATCCCCTTCGACCGGCAGGGCCTGGCGGACTACCTGTGCGTGGAGCGCAGCGCCCTGTCCGCGGAGATCGGCAAGCTGCGGCGGGAGGGCGTGCTGGAGAGCGAAAGGTCCAAATTCATATTGAACGACGTGAACGGGGGACGATAGATGAAACTCGTACAAAAGCTGACGCTGCTGCTGTTGGTCGCGGCGCTGTTATTCGGCGCGGCGCAGGCGGAGATCACGGTGACCACCGCGGAGATCGGCGCGTCGCTGGGACTTCGGTCGGTGCACATCCGCGCGGTGGGCGACCTGATGCAGCACAAGAAGCAGCTCGACATCGCCAAGCAGTCCAACGGCACCTACGACTACCACGAGCAGTACAAGCTGATCGCGTCCTCGCTGGCCGACGCGGACTACACCATCGCGAACCTCGAGACCACGGTGGGCAAGGCCAACGGCAAGGGCTACTCGGGCTACCCCCGGTTCAACGCGCCGGAGAGCATCCTCCAGACCATCAAGGACGCGGGTGTGGACTTCCTGACCCTGGCCAACAACCACATGCTGGACCGGCTGGGCACGGGGCTGGTGAACACGGTGAACGCGGTGGAGAACTACGGCTTCGACCACGCGGGCGCGAACCGCAGCCAGTCCGAGAAGAACGCGCCGGTGGTGGTGGACGTGAACGGCGTGAAGATCGGCTTTTTGAGCTACACCCAGTCCACCAACGGCATGGAGGACAAGTGCTCCGAGAAGGTCGTGAAGTACGGCATCAACTACTTGAAGAAGGCCGACTTCGTGAAGGACGTGGCGAAGCTCAAAGCCGCGGGCGCGGAGGTCGTCATCGCGCTGCCCCACTGGGGGAGCGAGTACAAGCGCCAGCCCGGGTCCACCGCCAAGAAGTACGCCAAGAAGCTCATCGCCGCGGGCGTGGACGTGGTGCTGGGGAGCCATCCCCACGTGGTGCAGCCCATCAAGTACGTCTCCGCCAAGGACAAGGACGGCAACACCCGGGTGGGCCTGGTGGCGTACAGTCTCGGGAACTTCATCAGCAACCAGACCGACCAGTACACCGACAGCGGCATCATACTGGACTTCACCCTGCAGGAGCAGAAGGACGGCTCGTTCCTCGCCGTGGACGTGGGCGTGGTGCCCCTGTACTGCTGGAACCGTGACACGATGATCCAGACCATCTCGTCGGCCAAGTATTACATGAATCCGCCCCAGGGCATGTCCAAGGCCGCCTACGAGCGGATGAAGGAGAGCGGCCGGGAGCTTCGGTCGCTGCTGGACGACAGGATACCGTTCTTGCTTGAGTAGTTTACATAATAAAAAAGTCGCGGACGCTCGCTTGAGCGCCCGCGATCGTTTTACCTGTGTACGATGGTCCCCAGGTCGTCGCCCTTCGCGACCCGAATGATGTTGTCCAGGTCGTCCATGTTGAAGATGCGGATGCAGGGGATGTCGTGGTCGAGGCAGAGCTGGAAGGCCGAGGTGTCCATGACCCGCAGCCCGCGCTCTATGGTCTCGCGGTAGGTGATGTCCCGGATGAGGGTCGCGGTGGGGTCCTTGTGGGGGTCGGCGGTGTAGACGCCGTCCACGGTGGTGCCCTTGAACACGGCGTCCGCGCGGAGCTCCGCGGCGCGGAGGGCCGCGGCGAAGTCGGTGGTGCAGAAGGGGTTGCCGCTGCCGCCGGCGATGAGCACGATGTCGCCCTTTTCCATAGCCTCCGCGGCGCGGTCAGCCCGGTACAGGTCCGCGAAGCGGGTCATCTCCTGGGCGGTGAACACCTTCGCGCCGCGGCCCAGCCGGAGGATGGCGTCTTCGACGGCCAGGGCGTTCAGCACGGTGGCCAGCATGCCCATCTGGTCGGCCAGCACGGGGTCCATCGCGTCGGTGAAGCGGCCGCGCCAGATGTTGCCGCCGCCCATGATGACGCCCACCTGCACGCCCAGGTCGTGGAGGTCCACGATGGCCTTGGCCGCGCGGTCCACCCGGGCGGCGTCGAAGCTGTGGGAGCCGTTGGTTTCGGAGACTTTTTCGGGAGCCAGCGTTTCGCCGCTGAGCTTCAATATGATGCGCTTGTACATTTCGATGCTTCCTTTCACGCGGCGTCCGCGTATTTTTGACGTATGGCGTCGATCTCGGGGTAGACGCGCTTGAACGCCTCCACGACCTGCGCGTCGAACTGGGTGCCGGCGTTCTTGACGATCTCGTCGTAGGCGTCGGAGGGCTTCCAGGCGTCCTTGTAGCTGCGCTTGCTGGTCAGGGCGTCGTACACGTCGGCCACGGCCACGATGCGGCCCGCCAGGCCGATGTCGTCGCCCGCGAGCCCGGCGGGGTAGCCCTTGCCGTCGCTGCGCTCGTGGTGCTGGAGCGCCACCTGACGGGCCAGCTCCATCACGTCGCCCTCGACATGATCCAGAAGCTGCCCGCCGTAGGTGGTGTGCTTCTTGATCTCGGCGAACTCCTCGTCGGTCAGCCGCGCGGGCTTTTCGAGGATGGCCGAGGGCACCAGCAGCTTGCCGATGTCGTGCATGATGGACGCCAGCCGCAGGTTCTCGGTGTCCGCGTCGGACCAGGCCATGGCCTTAGCCAGGGCCTTCGAGTACTCCGACACGCGCCTTATGTGCTGCCCGGTCTGGCCGGACTTGTTCTCGGTGATCTCCGCGAAGGACAGTATGATCTCCTCCTGGATGTGGGTGGTCTCCTCGGTCTTGTCCTGTAAAAACGCGCCGTACTCGAACACCAGCGAGAAGAACCGCACCAGCAGAAACGCCAGCAGGCCCAGCACAGGGTTCATCAGCGCCAGGATCAACAGCCCGTAGCTCGCGCGCCGGATGCGGCGGGCGGCCTCCATGGAGAAGGGCTTGCCCTCGGCGATGATGTGGTCGATCAGCTTCCGGGCGAAGCTGATGAAGAACAGCGTCACCAGCAGCGTCAGGAACGTGATGAACAGCTCGATGGCCTTCCGGTAGACCGGCTCCATCGCGCCGAGGTTTGCCGCCTTAAAGAGACTGTCGAACAGGGCGCTGCGGCCCAGCACGCTCTCGATCTGGTCGACGGTGAGGTCCGCTCCGGCAAAGACGCCGGACAGCGCGGGCGTGTTCAACGAGAAGGCCGCGCCGATCTGCAACACCGTCACGACCATCAGCACGATGACCAGCACCTTCGCGACCACCGCCGCGATGCGCAGCACCCGCGCGATCCTGACGATCCGTGCCTTCACCTGATCCATATCCGTCACCTCGCGGTCGGTCCCTAAAAAAAGGGAACGCGCGAACACGTTCCCTTTCTGTTGATTTGCTTACTTCTTGCCGATCTGCTCCGCGACCTCGGCGGCCAGGTCGGAGACCTTCTTCTCGATGCCGTCGCCCATCTTGTAGCGGGTGAACGCCGCGATCTTCATGCCGGGGACGCGCTTCTCGATCATCTTGCCCACGGGGGTCTCGCCGTCCTTGACGAAGATCTGCTCCACCAGGCACACTTCCTGGTAGAACTTGTTGATGCGGCCCTGCACCATCTTCTCGATGATCTTCTCGGGCTTGCCCTCGTTGCGGGCCTGCGCCGCCAGGATCTCGGTCTCGTGGTTCAGGTGATCGGGATTGACCTCGTCGCGGGTGACGTACTCGGGCGCCACGGGGGAGGCCGCCGCGATCTGCAGCGCCACGTCGTGCAGCACTTCCTTCACGGTGTCGTTGACCTCGGGGACCTCGGCCTTGACCAGCACGCCGACCTTGCCGCCCATGTGGATGTAGCTGTCCACATAGCCGTTCTCGCCGCACTCATAGCGGGCGAAGCGGCGGATGGAGATCTTCTCGCCGATCTTCGCGGTCTTTTCGGTGACCACGTCGTTCACGGTCTGGTCGGTGTCCAGGTACTTCTGCTCAAGCAGGGCGTCCACGTCGGCGGGATTGCCCTTCACGATCTGCTTGGCGATGCCGGAGACCATGTCCTTGAACTCGGGGGTGTTGGCCACGAAGTCGGTCTCGCAGTTGACCTCGACCAGCGCGCCGGTGCCGCACTTGTCGCAGATGAAGCTGCCCACGATGCCCTCGGCGGCGATGCGGCTCTGCTTCTTGGCGGCCTTGGCCAGGCCCTTTTCGCGCAGGTAGTCGATGGCCTTTTCGATGTCGCCGTCGCACTCGGTCAGCGCCTTCTTGCAATCCATCATGCCACAGCCGGTGCGGCCGCGCAGATCCATAACGTCCTTAGCGGAAAAATTTGCCATGGGGAACTCCTCCTATTTCAAACTCTCAACGGATGTCTTTAACGCGATGCATGCGGCACCCGACCGGATGTCGCATGATCAGCGTATATGTTATTCAGCGGCGGGCGCGGCGGGCTCGGCCTCGGTCTGCTCGCCCTGCTTGCCCTCGAGCACGGCGTCCGCCAGCTTGCCGGCGATCAGCTTCACGGCGCGGATGGCGTCGTCGTTGCCGGGGATGACGTAGTCGATCTCATCGGGGTCGCAGTTGGTGTCGACGATGGCCACGATCGGGATGCCCAGGTTGCGGGCCTCGGCCACGGCGATGCGCTCCTTGCGGGGGTCGACGATGAACAGCGCGCCGGGGAGCTTCTTCATCTCGCGGATGCCGCCCAGGTTCTTCAAAAGCTTTTCGCGCTCGGCGCACAGCTTGATGACTTCCTTCTTGGGCAGGACGTCGAACTGGCCGTTCTTCTCCATGGCGTCGATGTCGTTGAGCCTCTTGATGCGGGTCTGCATGGTGCGGAAGTTGGTCAGCGTGCCGCCCAGCCAGCGGTTGTTCACATAGAACATGCCGCAGCGCTTGGCCTCGACCTCGATGGACTCCTGGGCCTGCTTCTTGGTGCCGACGAACAGCACGGACTTGCCCTCCATCGCGATGTCGCGCACGAACATGTACGCCTCGTCGATCTTGCGGACGGTCTTCTGCAGGTCGATGATGTAGATGCCGTTGCGCTCGGTGAAGATGTACGGAGCCATCTTCGGGTTCCAGCGGCGGGTCTGGTGGCCGAAGTGGACGCCGGCCTCCAACAGCTGCTTCATGGAAATAACTGCCATTTGGGTTTCCCTCCTTGTTTTTTCCACCTTCCGCTTCAACTCCGCGAGGCACCATGAACGGGGAAGCCCCGCACTACGGTCAACCGCCGCGCGAATCGGCGAAAGTGCGTTTTACCGAAGAATTATAACACAATTGCCGTAAGCAATGCAACATTTCGAGGTTAAAAGTTTGTATAGCCCGGAATAAAACGGCGGCGCCGAAGCACCGCCATCGCAAAGCAGATTCACCGCATGCCCTTGTCGTAGGGGATGCCCTCGGCCTTGGGCGCGGCGGAGTTCTTGGAGAACAGGGCCAGCACCACCAGGGAGATGATGTAGGGCAGCATGTTGTAGACGGTGGAGGGCAGGTTCAGGCTCTTCAGGAAGTCGAAGCCGGTGTACACGTTGGACAGCGAGCGGAACAAGCCGAACAGCAGCGCGGCCAGGGCGATGCGCTGGGGCTTCCACGCGCCGAAGATCATGACGGCCAGGGCCAGGAAGCCAAAGCCCGCCACGCCGTTTTCAAACTTCCAGGCGGAGACGCCGGCGGTGATGTACACCAGGCCGCCGAGGCCGCCAAGCAGGCCCGAGATCATCACCCCCGCGTAGCGCATGCGGTAGACGTTGATGCCCACCGAATCCGCCGCCTGGGGATGCTCGCCGCAGGCCATCAGCCGGAGGCCGAACTTGGTCTTGTACAGGATGATGTAGGAGGCGATCAGCAGGATCAGCGCCAGCACCATGAACCAACTGAACTCGGTGCCCTGGGCGATGACGAAGGACTTCTTGGCCTCCACGTACATGATCTCGGAGGACACGTTGGAGGAGTCCGCCGCGGTATTGATGGCCTTGACGATGACCGTCGCCGCCGCCGTGCCCAGCAGGTTCATGGCGGTGCCCACGAGGGTCTGGTCGGCCTTGAAATTGATGGCCGCCACGGCCAGCAGCAGCGAGTAGAGTATGCCCGCCAGCATGGCTGCCAGCGTGACGACGCAGAATACGATCGCCGGGGCCGTGCCCGAGGGCAGGTACTTCATCACCAGCGCGCCGCCCAGCGCGCCGAATACCATGATGCCCTCCAGGCCGATGTTGATGACGCCGGAGTGCTCGGAGAAGCAGCCGCCCAGGGCCACCAGCATCAGCACCGAGGTGAAGATCAGCGTGTATTGCAAAAGCAGCATCATGCGTTACGACCTCCCTTCGGGTCCCGCTTGCCGGCGTCCAGGCGCTTGTTCATGAACTGCTTCATGAAGAGGACGAAGCCGCACATGTAGATGATGACAGACGAGATCAGGTCCGAGATCTGGGCGCAGTACATGTTCATGTTCACATTGCCGCCGCCGCGGGTGATGTGCTGGATGAAGTAGGACGAGAAGATCGCGCCGATGGGATTCAGGCCGCCCAGGAACGCCGCCGCGATGCCGTTGAACCCCATGGCGGGCACGCTGGCCTGGGTGACGGCCCACTGCTCGAAGTCGGACAGGTACAAAAGCGCCGCGCCCATGCCCGCCAGTCCGCCGGCGATGGCCATGGTCAGTATGATGTTGAAGCGATCCCTCATGCCGCAGTATTTCGCCGCGTTCTTGTTGAGGCCCGTGGCCCGGAGCTCGTAGCCCAACTGGGTCTTGGTCAGCAGTATCCAGATCAGCACGCAGACCAGTATCGCCAGCGGAATGGCGATGGTGACGTTCTTCTGGTTGAAGATGTCGCTCAGCCCCGCGGTGGGGAGCATGGCCGAAGCGTTCTGGGAGGCGAGGGTGTAGGTGTCCTTGCCTGTGGGATTCTTCACCTGCGTCAGCAGCGTGTTCACCAAGTACAGCGATATCCAATTCAGCATGATGCAGGAGATGACCTCGTTGACGTTGCGGTAGGCCTTCAGTATGCCGGAGATGGAACCCAGCAGCGCCCCTGCCAGGATCGCCGCGACGAGGCACACGATCCAGGGCAGCTTCAGCGCCAGGGCGCAGTACAGACACGCGCCCGCGCCGGCCACGTATTGGCCCGCCGCGCCGATGTTGAACAGGCCCACCTTGTAGGCGAACAGCACCGACAGGGAACACATCAGAAGCGGCGCGGTGGTCACCAGCGTGACGCCGAAGTTTTTCAGTTGCTTTTCGGGCTTGGAGTAGGCCCAGAAATTCTTGATGACGTCCAGTATGGCCTCGGTGGCCCCGGCGGGATTGATGATCAGCAGGGCGATGTAGCCCACCAGCAGTCCCAGCAGGATGCAGATCAGGCTGGCCAGCAGCGTCTGCACCCCGGGCTTCCGAAGCAGGGATCTTCTTGGCTTAGTTGCCTGCATAGCTGGGCACCTCCTCGCGCTTCGCGCCGGCCATGTAGAGGCCGATCTCCTTGGGATTGGTCTTCTTGGGATCCAGCTCGCCGACGAGCTCGCCCTCGTACATCACCAGGATGCGGTCGGACACGTCCAGCACCTCGTCCATCTCCAGCGACACCAGCAGCACAGCCTTGCCCTGGTTGCGCTGTTCCACGATCTGCTTGTGGATGTACTCGATGGCGCCCACGTCCAGGCCGCGGGTGGGCTGCACGGCGATCAGCAGCGCGGGGTCTTTGTCGATCTCGCGGGCGATGATGGCCTTCTGCTGGTTGCCGCCGGACATGCTTCGGGCGGTGGTGATGGGGCCCTGACCGGAGCGGATGTCGTACTGGTCGATGAGCTTTTCGGCGTAGCTTCGGATGTTGCCGCGCCGCAGGAAGCCCGCCGTGCTGAACTCCGGCTCAAAGTAGCGCTGCAAGACGATGTTGTCCTCCAGCGAGTAGTCCAGCACCAGCCCGTGCTTGTGGCGGTCCTCGGGGATGTGGCTCATGCCCAGCACGGACCGCTGGCGGATGGCGGTGTTCGTGAAGTCCTTGCCCTGCATGGTGATGGTGCCGGAGGTCAGCGGCTCCAGACCTGACAGGCCGTAGATGAACTCGGTCTGGCCGTTGCCGTCGATGCCCGCGATGCAGACGATCTCGCCCTCCCGGACCTGCAGCGACACGTGCTTGACCGCGTCGCCGGGGTGGCTGTGGGAGGCCACGGACATGTCCCTGATGTCGAGGATGACCTTGCCCGGGGTCTTGGGCGGCTTCTCCACGTGGAAGTTGACGTTGCGGCCCACCATCATGGCGGACAGCTCCTCCATGGTGACGTCCTTCGTGTTCACGGTGCCGATGTACTTGCCCTTGCGGAGCACCGAGCAGCGATCCGCCACGGCCATGATCTCGGCCAGCTTGTGGCTGATGAACAGTATCGACTTGCCCTCCGCCGCCAGGTTTTTCATGATCTGCATCAGCTCGTCGATCTCCTGGGGGGTCAGCACGGCGGTGGGCTCGTCGAAAATCAGTATCTCGTTGTCCCGGTAGAGCATCTTCAGTATCTCCGTGCGCTGCTGCATGCCCACGGTGATGTCTGAGATCTTCGCGTCCGGATCCACCTGGAGGCCGTAGCGGTTGGACAGGTCGATGACACGCTGCCGGGCCTCGGACTTTTTCAGGAAGCCGAACTTGTCCGTGGGCTCCACGCCCAGGATGATGTTGTCCAGCACGGTGAAGCACTCCACCAGCTTGA
>JAFUWR010000344.1 GCA_017471125.1 Clostridia bacterium
CATCGCAGGTCCGGCCAGCACGATGAGCTTGTGGACGCGCGTGTCCGAGAAGTCCAGGATCGGCGACCACCTGAACCAGCCCCGCAGGAATGGCAGCAGGATCAGGAATTGCAGTATGTTCGCCGTGAACACGCCCCAGCCCACGGCCATGATGCCGTAGCGCTCGGAGAAGCCCACCGCCGCCACGATCACGCACAGGTTCAGCGGGAAGCCGGTGAGCTGGGCGGCGACGTACTTGTCCGTGGCGTTGAGCAAGCTCGCCAGCGATATGGAGGTGATGTTGAACATCAGCGACAAAAGCATCGTCCGCACGAGCCTCACCGTCAGGTCGGCCTTCTGCGGGTCGAAGCCCACGTAGATCACCCGCACCAGCGGGCGGGCCAGTATGTACACCGCCGCGGCGATCATCAGCGCCGCCAGCGCGAAGAGGTTGATGGTGTTCGACGCGAAGCGGTTCGAGTGCTCCAGGCTCTGCTGCTCCCGCTCCTGCACGTACAGCGGGATCAGCGTGGCGGAGATGCAGGAGTTGAACAGCAGCACCGGCAGGTAGAACAGGCTGTACGCCGACACGTAGGCGTCGTTGGCGATGCCCGTGCCGAAGTAGTTCGCCAGTATCATGTCCCGGATGAAGCCCGAGACCTTGCTCAATATGATGACCACCGTCACCAGCATCGTGGTCTTGAAGATCCGTTGACTGCGTGCCAAGCCGCTACCTCCCGATCCGCTTATCTATCCAATAATATATCATAGCACGGGCCGGTTAATTTCAGTATGAGGATATGAAAAAAGTCCAGTCACGATGCCGCGGCGGGGTTCCGTCCCCGGGGAACATGTGTTTTTACACAGCGGACGTGTAATTAACGATTCCACGCTGGTATTCGGAAAACCGCCGTACTATAATAAAGTACAAACCCAATGAAAGGTCGAATGACTATGGATCGCGTATACAACTTTGCGGCGGGCCCGTCCATGCTGCCCGAGGCGGCGCTCAGGACGGCGGCTGATGAGATGCTCTCGTTCAACGGCACGGGCATGTCCGTGATGGAGATGAGCCATCGCTCCAAGGCCTATCAGGACATCTTCGACGAGACGGAGGCGCTGCTCCGCGAGCTCATGGATATCCCGGACAGCTACTCCGTGCTCTTTTTGCAGGGCGGGGCCACCGGCCAGTTCGCGGCCATCCCCATGAACCTGCTGACCGAAAACGGCAGCGCGGACTACGTGGATTCCGGCAACTTCGCCCACGGCGCGATGGTCGAGGCGAAGAAGTACGGCAGCATCAACTGCGTGGCGTCCTCCAAGGACGAAAACTACGTCCGCATCCCCGAGCTGGATAAGGCGAAGTTCGACCCGAAGGCCGATTACTTCTACATCACCACCAACAACACCATCTTCGGCACCCGCTACGCGGCGCTTCCGGAGACCGGCGACGTGCCGCTGGTGGCGGACATGTCCTCCAACATCTTAAGCGAGGTCTACGACATCAACCGCTTCGGCGTGGCCTACGCGGGCGCGCAGAAGAACGTCGGCCCCGCGGGCCTGACCATCGTCATCGTCCGCAAGGACCTGCTGGGCCGCGCCCAGGCCATCTGCCCGAAGGTGCTCAACTGGACGGTCATGACCGAGAAGGGCTCCATGCTCAACACCCCGCCCACCTACGCCATCTACATGGCCGGGCTGTGCATGAAGTGGCTCAAGTCCCAGGGCGGCGTTCAGGCCATCGAGAAGGTCAACATCGAGAAGTCGAAGCTGCTCTACGACGTGCTGGACGCCTCCGACTTCTACCGCGCGCCCGTGGTGCCCGAGTACCGCAGCCGCATGAACGTCACCTTCACCACCCCGTCCCCCGAGCTGGACGCCGCCTTCGTCAAGGCCGCCGCCGGCCAGGGCCTGGTGAGCCTCAAGGGGCACCGCCTCGTGGGCGGCATCCGCGCCAGCATCTACAACGCCATGCCCGTGGAGGGCGTTCAGGCTCTGGCAAAGTTCATGCAGAAATTCGAGGTCGAAAACAAGTGATGTACAATATCAAAAAGATAAACGCCATCTCCCCCGTCTACCACGGCATACTGCCCAACGGGGAATACAACGTCAACACCGACGTGGAGGATCCGGACGCCATACTGGTGCGCTCCGCGTCGCTGCACGACATGCCCATCAACGACAACCTACTGTGCGTGGCCCGCGCCGGCGCGGGGGTGAACAACATCCCGCTGGACAAGATGGCCGAGCACGGCGTGGTGGTGTTCAACTCCCCCGGAGCCAACGCCAACGCCGTCAAGGAGCTGGTGCTGGCGGGCCTGCTGCTGTCCTCCCGGAAGATCGCCGACGGCATCGAGTGGTGCAAGGGCCTGGCCGACGGTGAGCTGACCGTCGAAAAGCAGGTGGAGAAGGGCAAGAACCAGTTCATCGGCCCCGAGCTCGAGGGCAAGACCCTGGGCGTGGTGGGCCTGGGGGCCATCGGCGTGCTGGTGGCCAACGCGGGCGTGGCGCTGGGCATGAACGTGCTGGGCTACGACCCCTACATCTCCGTGGACCACGCCTGGAAGCTTTCCCGGGCCGTGAGCCACGCCATGTCCATCGACGAGGTCATCGAAAAGAGCGACTACATCACGCTGCACGTGCCGCTGCTGGATTCCAACCGCAACATGATCGACGCGGACGCCATCGCCCGGATGAAGAACTCCGCGGCGCTGCTGAACTTCTCCCGCGGCGGGCTGGTGAACATCGACGATGTGAAGGCCGCGCTGGATTCCGGCACCCTGCGGGTGTACGTCACCGACTTCCCGGAGGCCAAGCTCATCGGCCAGAAGAACGCCATCCTCACGCCCCACCTCGGCGCGTCCACCCCGGAGAGCGAGGACAACTGCGTGCGCATGGTGGCCCGGCAGATCAACGACTACATCAAGTACGGCTCCATCGTCAACGCCTGCAACTACCCCAACTGCGTGCTGGGCCGTCCCACCATGCCCCGCATCGCCATACTGCACCAGAACGTGCCCAACGTCATCGGCGGCATCACCCAGATCACCTCGGGCGAGCACCTGAACATCGAGAACATGGTCAACCAGTCCCGCGGCGGCTACGCCTATACCGTGCTGGACGTGTCCAACGAGCCCAGCCCCGCGCTGCTGGACAAGCTGAGGGCGCTGGAGACGGTGTATCGGGTCAGGCTTTTACTGCCGTAAAACAGAAACGGAGACACGACTATGTATAATGCGCTCAAGACCGCCGACATCCTGTTGCCCGCATCGGGCATCGACCTCGCCAAGTGGTCCGTGGTGGCCTGCGACCAGTTCACGGCCCAGCCGGAGTACTGGCGTCAGGCGGAGGCCATCGTGGGCGACGCGCCGTCGGCCCTGCGGGTGACGCTGCCGGAGGCGTGGCTGTCGGAGGCGGAGGCGCGCATCCCGGCCATCCACCGGGCCATGGGCGACTATCTCGCGCGCGGCGTGTGGGACGTTGCCGTGCGGGACGGGTTCGTCCTGACGCGGCGCGAGACCGCCGCGGGCGTCCGTCCGGGGCTGATGGTCTGCCTCGACCTGGACGAGTACGACTTCAACCCCGGCTCCCATAGCCTCATCCGGCCCACCGAGGGCACCGTGGTCAGCCGGGTGCCGCCCCGCGCCCGCATCCGAAGGGGCGCGCCGGTGGAGCTGCCCCACGTGATGATGCTGATCGACGACCCGGCCTGCACCGTCATCGAGCCGCTGCTGGAACGGGCTGACGCCCTTCGATCTCTATACGACTTCGAGCTGATGCTGGACGGCGGACACATCCGGGGCTGGGCCGTGGAGGGCGACGACGTTCAGAAGGTCAAGGCCGCCATCGACGCGCTGTGCGCGAAGTGCGGCGGGCTGATGTACGCCGTGGGCGACGGCAACCACTCGCTGGCCGCGGCGAAGCAGTGCTGGCTGGACCTGCAAGGCACGCTGTCCCCGGAGGAGCGGGAGCGCCACCCCGCCCGGTACGCGCTGGTGGAGCTGGTGAACCTCGCCTGCCCCGCGCTGGTGTTCGAGCCCATCCACCGGGCGGTGTTCCATGTAGACGCCGAGGGGCTGATCGCGGAGTACACCGAATACCTCAAGGCCCATGACGGCTACGAGGGCGAGGGCGGCGACCTCATCGCCTTCGACGGCGCGCGCACCTGGCGGTTCAAGTCGTCCCAGCACCCGCTGCGGCTGCTGCAAGCTTTCCTGGACGACTACCTCGCCCGGCACTCCGAGGCGTCCATCGACTACATCCACGGCGCGGACGCGCTGCGCGAGATCGTCTCGAAGGGCAACGCGATGGGCTTCATGCCCCGGGCCTTCGACAAGTCGGAGCTGTTCGACTACATCCGCAGATGGGGCGTGCTCCCCCGCAAGACCTTCTCGATGGGCGAGGCCAACGAGAAGCGCTACTACCTCGAAGCCCGCCGCATCCTCCCCGAATAACCGAAATCGCCCCCGAATACGCTGTATCGGGGGTGTTTTTATGCGCATACCGTGGGAATTGGTGGTCTCATTTTCGATCGGCGTGGCGCTTCTGTGCCTGATCGGGTACCTGCTGCTGGTGCCGCGGCGGTTCGTGTGGCGGCTGCTGGCCGGGGGCGTGATGGGCGCGCTGACGCTGGCGGCGGTGAACCTGCTCGGGGCACTGGTGGGCTTCTCCGTCGCCATCAACCCCTTCACCGCCATGGCCGTGGGGTTCCTGGGCCTGCCCGGGGCGGCGCTGGTGGTGGCGCTGCAATTGTTGTTATAGCGGGCGATGGCGGCATCGTCCCACGAGCAGCATAATCGAACATGCGTTTAAGTTTTCCCGTCCCTGTTTCCATTATAAATCATTGGTGCTATAATACAGGTAAGAGCGGACCGGGAGGGACGGACATGTTCAAGCTTCATTCGGAATACGCGCCCACGGGCGACCAGCCCCAAGCCATCGAGGCGCTGACGGCGGGCCTGGAGGCGGGCCACAAGCACCAGGTCCTGCTGGGCGTGACGGGCTCGGGCAAGACGTTCACGATGGCGAACATCATCAAGAACGCCAACCGGCCCGCGCTGGTCATCGCCCACAACAAGACCCTGGCGGCCCAGCTCGCGGCGGAGTTCCGGGAATTCTTCCCGGAGAACGCGGTGGGCTACTTCGTGTCCTATTACGACTACTACCAGCCCGAGGCGTACATCCCCTCCACGGACACCTTCATCGAAAAGGACTCCTCCATCAACGACGAGATCGACCGCATGCGCCACTCGGCCACCGCGTGGCTGGCGGAGCGCCGGGACGTGGTGATCGTGGCGTCGGTGAGCTGCATCTACGGCCTGGGCGACCCGGAGGAATACGAAGATCTATCCGTGTCGCTCCGCGAGGGCATGGAGCTGGACCGGGACGAACTGCTGCGCCGCCTGGTGGAGATACAGTTCACCCGCAACGACTTCGAGCCGGAGCGCGGCACCTTCCGCGTGCGGGGCGAGGTGGTGGAGATCGTGCCCGCGGCGTCGGAGAAGCGCGGCGTGCGGGTGGAGTACTTCGGGGACGAGATCGAGCGCATCTCCGAGATCGACATGGTCACCGGCAAGGCGCTTCGCTACATGAACCACGTCATGATCTTC
>JAFUWR010000345.1 GCA_017471125.1 Clostridia bacterium
GACGCGGACGGCGTGGCCGAGACGGTCTGGGAGTACGACGACCGGGACCGCGTGGCCGCGGTGCGCTACCTGAACGCCGAGGGCGAGCCCACCCGCAACGGCGCGGGCGTGGCCGGGGCGCGTTACGAGTACAGCGCCGACGGCACTGAGCAGACCGCCACGTGGCTGGACATCAGCGGCGAGCCCGCCGCCCGGACCCAGGAGCGCCCCTATGTGATGACCCGCTACACCTACGACGGCGCGGGGCGGCTCATTCGGGAGGAATACCTGAACGCCGAGGGCGAGCCCACCCGGGACGCGGACTACGTGCACGGCCGGGCCTACCGCTACGACGGGCAGGGTCGGCTCAAGCTGGTCTACACCTTCAACGCCGACGGCGAGCCCTTCAACGGCTATTTCAGCTACGGCATTATCGAATACACCTATGACGCCGAGGGCAACGCCACGGCGACCCGGTACAGCGCCACGGAACGCGGGATCGACTGATCTAAGGAGGAAAGAGCGATGAAGCGGAGACTGATGATTTGGGTGTTGGTTCTGGCGACGGCGCTGCTGGGCGCGACGGCCCACGCCATGCCGGTCGAATTGGACGAGGGCATCACCCTCCCGGCGACCACGCAGGAGGGCGACGCGGTCGAGCTCGAGACCTCCGGGTTCCAGCTGATCGGCACGGACGGCGAGGGCGCGTACCTGGTCTTCACGGACGGGAAATTCCTGAAGGTGGCCGAGGCCGACCTGGCGAAGACGGTGAGCGCCATCGACAAGGACGCCGTCGAAGCGCTGCCCGCGCTCACCGACGTGGAGCCCATGTCCCGCTACGACAGGGGCGAGGCGGTGGAGGCCATGCAGGAGACGCTGATCGCGCTGGGCTACATGGAGGGCATCGCTGACGGCAGCTACGGCGGCCAGAGCGAGCGGGCCGTGGCGGCGTTCCAGGAGGCCGCGGGCATCGAGGCCACCGGCGAGGCCGACCCGCTGACCCAGCTGCTGATGCGCTCGATGGCTGAGAAGCCCGTGGAGGTGGAGGTCGAGGCGGACGCCGGCGACGCCTACGCCGCCCTGTCCGACATCATCGAGGTGGACCTGGACGCCGCCATCGACCTGGGCCTCAAGCCCGATTACGACGACGTGACCGGCGAGGGCATGCTCTCCGCCGGGAAGCCCATCGCCTACGAGGTCCCCGCCCAGGCGGACATCGACCGGCGGACCTTCGCGCTGACCTTCGGCCTGGCCATCACCCGCGATGCCGAGGGCGCGGCGCAGGTGGCCCTCGTGCTGGACATCACCTGCGTGGGCGTCCAGCGCCCCGGCATGACCGAGGTCATCCTCAAGTCCGGCGACGAGCGCTGCGCCTATCCCATCGCCGACCTGGAGGAGACCTTGTCCGGCCTCGACGCCGTGGAACACGCGCGGGTGCCCCTGGACGACGCGGGCGTGGAGCTGCTCGCCAACGCCGTGGACGAGGAGGAGCTCAAGATCCGCGTCACCGGCCGCTACGCCGAGTATGACATCCCCGTCACCGACGCCCAGATCGAGGCCGTCGCCCGGGTCGGCGAGGCCGCGCTGGAGATGGATTAAAGGACATCACATATTATCAAAGGGGCCGCATCCGTTCGGAGGCGGCTCCTTTCCTGTATCGCGCACGCGCCTTGACAAATCGGCGGACATGGGGTATGATGATAATGAATGGAAATTCAGTGAAAATAAATTCAGTATAAACGGAGGCGTATACATGTTTATAGGAAGGGATGACGAGCTTCGGCAGCTCTCAGAGGCGTTCACGGGACCGCGGTCGGCGACCCTGCTCTACGGGAAGCGCCGGGTGGGGAAGACCACGCTCATCAAGGAGGCGCTGGAGCGGCAGCAAAAGCCCTATGTCTACTATGAATGTCTGCGGGGCACGATGCGGGACAACATCGACGGGCTGACGCGGGAGCTGGAGCGCCTCGGCCTGCTGACCTTTCAGACGACGTTTTCGAGCCTGCGGGACGTGTTCGCCTATCTGAACACGCTGCCCCGGCAGCTCATCATCGTCATCGACGAATATCCCTATCTCAAGGCCATGACGCCGCCCGAGACGGTGGATTCCACCTTCCAGGCCATCATCGACGAGCATCTCGCCAACATCGACCTGGTCGTTTCTGGTTCCCACATCGGCATGATGCGGGACATGCTGCGGGAGGGCAACGCGCTCTACGGCCGCTTCGGCACGGTCATACAGCTCAAGGAGCTTTCCTATCGCGTCGCCGCGGCATTTTATCCCGCAAAGAGCGCCTACGAGAGGATCGGCTTCCACGGCGTGTTCGGCGGGTCCCCCTTCGTGCTGGAGCAGCTTCGGGGCGGGGAGACGCTGCGGGACAACATCATAGGGACGATACTCACCGAGAACCATCCCGTCCGCCTGTACGCCGCGCATTTCCTGATGTCCGACTATTCCAGGAGCGTCAATTCGGAGCGCATCTTCGCGGCGTTGGGCAACGGCAGGAAGAAGTATACAGAGCTGGAGAATCTGCTGGACGCGAAGAAGACCGGCAACCTCTCCAAGCAGCTCAAGTCGCTGTTGGAGCTGGACATCCTGGCGAAGAACGCCCCCATCAACCGCGCGGGCGACGCCAAGAAGGTGAAGTATGAGATCAACGACAACCTGATGCGCTTCTGGTTCGCCTATGTGTACAGGAACCAGAGCGCCCTGCGGATGCTCGGCGCGGAGGCCTTTTACGACCAGTACGTCGCCCCGACGCTGACCGAGTTCATCTCCCGCCGCTTTGAGGCGCTCTGCCGGGACTACTTCTCCCTCCTGGCGCGGCAGGGCAAGCTGCCCGGGATACGCGACATCGGCACCTTCTACTACGACGACCCCGCCGCCAGGACCAACGGGGAGTTCGACGTCGCGCTGGACTTCGGCGGCAGCTATACCATCTGCGAGGCCAAGTATCTGAGAAAGCCCATGGCGCTGGACGAGATCCACCGGGAGGTCGGCCAGATCCGGGCCATCCGGGACATCGAAGTCTCCCGGATCGGCTTCATCTCCGCCAGCGGGTTCGACCGAAAGGAGGAGGGCTGCCTCTACTACACCGGCGACGACCTCTACGCCGACTGACCCGTGTGCCGGGTAGGTTAAAAAAACAGACCGCGCCCCCTTGATTTCTTCACATGAAGGTAGTAAAATAAACTAACTCAAGGCGAGGGGGCGATGGACATGGCGGGGCCGGAGAAGCTGATGAAGCAGAAGGCGTTCATCAAGCGGGAGCTGGAACGCGAGGTGGGGCAGGCGCAGGCCGACGCGATCTGGTCGGCGGCGACGCGGCGGCTGGAGGGCATACTGCGCGACCACGCGGACCTTCCCAAGGGCGTGCGCCTGCACACGGACAACTACATCTTCTCCTCCGCGGCCATCTACCTGGCGGCGAAGGACGCCATCGGCCAGGAAGCGGCCTACCGGGCGGTGGAGAACGCCGCCATCCGCCGGACCGAGGCCATGGGCCGGAAGCTGGCGGGGCTGATGAAGCTGCCGGGGATGAAGGGCCTGTTCCTCCGCGTGTGGGACCCGCTGACCCGCAAGGTGTTCAGCGCGAACAACGGCTTCACGAACGTGTTCTACCCGAGGGAGAAGGGGGCCTACCGCATGGACGTCACCGCCTGTCCCTACTGCCGCTACTTCACCGAGCTGGGCTGCTTCGAGCTGACGAAGGTCTTTTGCGCCAACGACGACCGCTGCTACGGGAACCTGCCGGGCCTCGAGTTCCGGCGGACGGGTACCCTGGGCAGGGGCGCGGACCGCTGCGACTTCTATATGCGGAAGCTCTGACCACGGAGGGGGAAGGCAAATGAGCGTCAAATACGAGCTGCTGAAGCGGCTGGTGCGGGCGTCCGGCCTCAAGCGGCGCTGGGTGGGCCAGAGCACCGAGGCCCTGTTGGAGGCCCGGCGCAGGCAGAATGCCAAAAATAAGACCCCTGAGCTGCGGGACGACGCCTTCGACATCAGTCGGGCCCAGGTCATGGGCTGCCCGGTGGTCAGGCTGATCCACAAGCGGCCCGCCGACCGGGCGAACCTGTTTTTGATCGGCGGCGGCATGATCTCCGCGCCGCGCCCGGGGGCCGTCAAAAAGGCGCTCCGCTTCGCCCGGGAGACCGGCCTCGACGTGTTCGTGCCGTACTATCCCCTCTGCACGGAATACCCGCTGACCAGGGCCTATGAGATGATCCACGCGACCTACCGGGAGATGCTGAAGTCCTACGCGCCGGAAAACATCTCCGTGCTGGGCACGTCCTCCGGCGGCAACCTGGCGCTGGGCATGGTGCCCTACATCA
>JAFUWR010000035.1 GCA_017471125.1 Clostridia bacterium
AACTCCACTCTCCACTCTCCACACTCCACACTCAAACCTACTCTCCACTCTTCACTCTCCACTCTCCACTCTCCCCTCCCCTCCCCCTCCCCCGAGGTACCACCATGAACTACACCCCCATGGACCAATACTGGATCTGGCTGTCCTGCGTGGAGGGCATGGACCCGAAGCGCTTCTACCGGCTGCTGAGCGTCTACGAGGACGCCCGGTCGGTTTGGGACGCCCTGGAGGGGCCGGGGCTGCCGCCGGAGATGCGGTTTTTGGGCGACAAGCTGTCGGCGGCGGTGAAGTCGGCCCGGAGCGCGGCGCGGTTCTACCGGCTGTTCGACCGGCTGGACAAGCTGGGCATCCGCGCCGTCACCCGCCTGTCGGACGACTATCCCGGGGCGCTGACCGCGGCCTACGACCCGCCGCCCACGCTGTTCGTGCGGGGCGAGTGCCCGCTCAACGGGGACAGGATGTTCGCCATCGTCGGCTCCCGCCGCTGCACCCGGGACGGCCAGCGGGGGGCCCGGGAGATCGCCCAGGGGCTGGCGGAGCACGGCGTCACCATCGTCAGCGGCATGGCCCGGGGCATCGACACCCACGCCCACGAGGGCGCGCTGTCGGGCCGGGGCCGTACCGTCGCGGTGCTGGGCTGCGGCGTGGACGTGGTCTACCCGCCGGAGAACGAGGGCCTGATGGCGCAGATATTGGACAGCGGCGGCGCGGTGATCTCCGAGTACATCCCCGGCACCCAGCCCCTGCCCCGCAACTTTCCCGCCCGGAACCGCATCATCAGCGGGCTGTCCCAGGGCACGCTGCTGGTGGAGGGCGCGAAGAAATCCGGCGCGATGATCACCGTCAACTGCGCCCTGGAGCAGGGCCGGGACGTGTTCGCCGTGCCCGGCAGCATCTACTCGCCCCTGTCCGCCACGCCCAACCGCATGATCGTGGACGGCGCGACGCCGGTCATATCGCCCTGGGAGATATTGGAATATTACCGCTGGGGCGAGCGCCCGGAGCGCTCCGACGAGAATCCTCATAAAGAGGTCCCGCTGACCGAGGAGGAGGAAAGGCTGGTCACGCCCCTGCGGGAGCAGGAGCTTTCCTTCGAGGAATTGATCCAAATCACGGGATTTTCCGCACAAAAAATAAATTCCTACTTGACAATGCTCGAACTTCGGGGAATAATAGTGAAGGTGCCCGGTGGCATGTACCGAGCCTACCTATAATTGAGGGAGTAGGCAGTAGGGAGTAGGGAGTAGGGAAAGCTACCCGACGTTCCCCTGATCCCTATTCCCTAATCCCTAATCCCTTACACGGAGGAATCTCATGGCTAACAAGCTCGTCATCGTCGAATCTCCGGCAAAGGCCAAGACGATCGGCAAGTTCCTGGGCCGCGGCTACAAGGTCGAGGCGTCCCAGGGGCACGTGCGCGATCTCCCCAAGAGCCAGATCGGCGTGGATGTGGATAACAACTTTGAACCCAAGTACATCACGATACGCGGCCGCGGCGAGATCTTGTCGAAGATCCGCAAGGAGGCCCGCTCGGCGTCGAAGATCTACCTCGCGACAGACCCGGACCGCGAGGGCGAGGCCATCTCCTGGCACCTGGCCAACGTGCTGGGCATCGAGGAGGACGCCCCCTGCCGCATCGAGTTCCACGAGGTCACGTCCAAGGCGGTGAAGGCCGCGGTGAAGAACCCGCGCACCATCGACATGGACCTGGTCAACGCCCAGCAGGCCCGGCGCGTGCTGGATCGGCTGGTGGGCTACAAGATCAGCCCCATCCTGTGGCAGAAGGTCAAGAAGGGCCTGTCCGCGGGCCGCGTGCAGTCCGTGGCGACGAAGATCATCTGCGACCGGGAGGCGGAGATCGAGGCGTTCATCCCAGAGGAATACTGGACGCTGGACACCACCTTCAAGCTCGGCGACGCCGCGGTCGTCGCCCATTACGTGGGCGAGGGCGGCGAAAAGGTGGAGCTCAGGACCAAGGCCGACGCCGACCGGGTCATCGCCCGGTGCGAGGGCGCGGCGTTCACCGTGGGCGACATCAAGCGCTCCGAGCGCCGCCGCCAGCCCGCCGCGCCGTTCACCACCTCCAACCTCCAGCAGGAGGCCAGCCGCAAGCTGGGCTTCTCCACCCAGAAGACCATGCAGATCGCCCAGCAGCTCTACGAGGGCGTGGAGCTCGCGGGCGAGGGCAGCCAGGGCCTGGTGACCTACATCCGCACGGACTCCACCCGCATCGCGGACGAGGCGGTGGAGGCGGTGCGCGACCTGATATCGAACGCCTACGGGCCGGAATACCTGCCCGAGAAGCCCAACACCTACAAGACCCGGAAGTCCGCCCAGGACGCCCACGAGGCCATCCGCCCCACGGTGGTGGAGCGCCGCCCCGAGAGCGTCAAGGCGTCCCTGTCCCGGGACCAGTTCCGGCTCTACAAGCTGATCTACGACCGCTTCGTGTCCAGCCAGATGACCCCCGCCGTCTACGACACCCTGGCCGCCGACATCGACGCCACCACCGGCCCCCGGTTCCACTTCTCCGGCCAGAAGCAGCGCTTCCCCGGCTTCACCGTGGTCTACGTGGAGAGCCAGGACGACCAGCAGGAGGAGGACGAGAACACCTCCCTGCCGGAGCTCATCGACGGCATGCCCGCCGAGCGCGGCGACATGGACCCGGAGCAGCACTTCACCCAGCCGCCGCCAAGGTATACCGAGGCATCGCTGGTACGCACCCTCGAGGAGCTGGGCATCGGCCGCCCGTCCACCTATTCCCCCACCATCTCCACCATCACCGGCCGTCGCGGCTACATCGCCAAGGAGAACAAGCGGCTCATCCCCACGGAGCTGGGCCGCATCGTCAACGACCTGATGTGCAACAACTTCCCGGACATCGTGGACGTGGCGTTCACCGCGGGCATGGAGGAGGAGCTGGACGAGGTCGAGGCCGGGCAGATGGAGTGGAAGAAGATCGTGTCCGACTTCTACGGTCCCTTCGAGAAGGACCTGGAAAAGGCCGAAGCCTCCATCGAGAAGATCGCCATCGAGGACCAGGTGTCCGACGTGCCCTGCGAGAAGTGCGGCGCGATGATGGTCTACAAGATGAGCCGGTACGGTCGCTTCCTGGCCTGCCCGAACTTCCCCGCCTGCCGCCACACGCTGGCCCTTCCCAACAACATCGGCGTCAAGTGCCCCAAGTGCGGCGGCGAGCTGCTGGAGCGCATCAGCCGCAAGGGGCGCAAGTTCTACGGCTGCGAGAAGTACCCCGAGTGCGACTTCGTGTCCTGGGACCGGCCCGTCAACGATACCTGCCCCGTCTGCGGCAGCTACATGGTCTTGAAGCGCCGGGCCAAGGACACCGTCTACCACGTCTGCGCCAACGAGACGTGCAGGCATAAGGTCTTGGTCGAGAATACTGCCTCGGAGGACGGAGATGCCTGATTATGTGACCGTGGTCGGCGCCGGCCTGGCGGGGTGCGAGGCCGCGTGGCAGCT
The DNA here is from genome assembly GCA_017471125.1 of Clostridia bacterium. Lineage (GTDB taxonomy): Bacteria > Bacillota > Clostridia > Christensenellales > Aristaeellaceae > UBA2862. The sequence goes on from JAFUWR010000035.1 coordinate 3,484, forward strand.
GGCGCAGCGGGGCATCCCGGTGAAGCTCATCGAGATGAAGCCCGTCAGGTACAGCCCCGCCCACAAATCCCCCGGCTTCGCGGAGCTGGTGTGCTCCAACTCGCTAAAGGCCGAGCACCTGACCAACGCCTCGGGCCTGTTGAAGGCGGAGCTTCGAGCGCTGGACAGTTTGATACTGAAATCCGCGGAGGCCACGCGGGTGCCCGCCGGCGGCGCGCTGGCGGTGGACCGGCACCTGTTTTCAGATAAGATCACCGAGGCCGTCAAGGGCCATCCGCTGATCGCGTTCGAGACCCGCGTGGCGGACGCCATCCCCGACGGGCCGGCCATCATCGCCACCGGGCCGCTGACCGACCCGGCCCTTTGCGACGCCATCGCCGAGCGGACCGGCGTCAAGGCGCTGAACTTCTTCGACGCCGCCGCGCCCATCGTCACCGCCGAGTCGCTGGACATGACCAAGGTGTTCCGGGCCTCCCGCTACGGCCGGGGCACGGACGACTACCTGAACTGCCCGATGACCGAGGACGAGTACAACGCCTTCTACGACGCGCTGATCGGCGCGGAGCTGGCCGAGCTGCACGACTTCGAGAAGAAGCTGGTGTTCGAGGGCTGCCTGGCCGTGGAGATACTGGCCTCCCGGGGGCGGCAGACGCTGGCCTTCGGGCCGTTGAAGCCCGTGGGCCTCACCGACCCCCGCACGGGCAAGGCGCCCTACGCCGTGGTGCAGCTTCGGCAGGAGAACGCCCAGGGGAGCCTGTACAACTTAGTGGGCTTCCAGACCCGCCTCAAGTGGGGCGAGCAGAAGCGGGTGTTCTCGATGATCCCGGGGCTCGAGCGCGCGGAGTTCGCCCGCTACGGCGTCATGCACCGCAACACCTACCTGAACGGCCCGGCCATCCTGGGCCAGAATTACGCCGTGAAGGGCGACCCCTTCCTGCGGTTCGCGGGCCAGCTCTCCGGCGTGGAGGGGTACATGGAGTCCACCGCCAGCGGCCTGACCGCCGCCCTCGGCATGGCCCGCGCCCTCAATGGGAAGGAAGAGCCGGACTTCACCGGGCGGACGATCCTGGGCGCGCTCCAGCGCCACGTGTCCACCCCCACCCCCAACTTCCAGCCCATGAACGCCAATTTCGGCATACTCGACGCCCTGCCCTACAAGGTGCGGGGCAAGCGCAACCGCTACGAGAAGCTGTCCGAGACCGCCATCGAGACGTTGAACGAGGTAATTGAGAAATATGAGTTACGATAACGGACCCAGGAGCCCGTTCCGGGGCACCACCATCTGTGCGGTCAAGCGCGACGGCAGGATCGCCGTGGCGGGCGACGGGCAGGTCACCATGGGCGAGCACACCATCATGAAGGGCACCGCCCGGAAGGTGCGGCGCATCTATTCGGGCAAGGTCGTCGTGGGCTTCGCGGGCAGCGTGGCGGACGCCTTCGCCCTGTCCGAGAAGTTCGAGGACAAGCTGACCCAGTATTCCGGCAACCTGCCCCGCGCCGCCGTGGAGCTTGCGCAGGACTGGCGGATGGACAAGGCCATGCGCCGCCTGGAGGCCATGCTGCTGTGCGCGGACAGCGAGAACCTGATGCTGGTCAGCGGCACCGGCGAGGTCATCGAGCCGGACGACGGCATACTGGCCATCGGCTCCGGCGGCAACTACGCCCTGGCCGCGGCCCGCGCCCTGTGCCAGAACACCGACCTCTCCGCCACCGAGATCGCGGAAAAGGCGCTGCACATCGCCAGCGAGATCTGCGTGTACACCAACGACCACATCATCGTGGAGACCGTCTGAATCCCCCGCGCCCTCCGACGCTGAAAGGAACGATATATGACTACACTTACCCCTCGCGAGATCGTGCGCGAACTGGACAGATTCATCATCGGGCAGGACGACGCCAAGCGGGCCGTGGCGGTGGCCCTGCGCAACCGCTATCGCCGCGCCCAGCTCCCGGACGACATCCGCGAAGAGGTCACGCCGAAGAACATCCTGATGGTCGGCCCCACGGGCGTGGGCAAGACCGAGATCGCGCGGCGGCTGGCCAGGCTGGTGGACGCGCCGTTCGTGAAGGTGGAGGCCACCAAGTTCACCGAGGTGGGCTACGTGGGCCGGGACGTGGAGGGCATCATCCGCGACCTGGTGGAGGCGTCCATACGGCTGGTGAAGGGCCAGCACACCGAGCGGGTGAGCCTGCGGGCCGCCGCCACGGTGGAGGACCGGCTGGTGGAGCTGCTGACCAACTCCGTCAAGCGCAAGCCCGCCAACCCGCTGGACATCCTTTTAGGCAACAAGCCCAAGGAGCCGAGCCTGTCCCCCGAGGAGCAGAGCGCGCTGGCCGTCCGCCAGGGCGACGTGCGCGAGCGCCTGCGCCGGGGCGAGCTGGAGCACGAGATCGTCGAGGTCGAGGTCGAGGAGATGCAGCCCAAGGCCGAGATCCCCGGCGTGGACATCAACATCAACGACATGATGGGCGGCATACTGCCCAAGCGCACGAAGCTCAGGAAGGTCGAGGTCCGGGAGGCCCGGAAGATACTGATGGCCGAGGAGGAGCAGAACCTGATCGACATGGACCGGGTCTACACCGAGGCCATCGAGCGCGCCGAGCAGCACGGCATCGTGTTCCTGGACGAGATCGACAAGGTGGCCGGGCGCGGCGGCGGGCACGGCCCGGACGTGAGCCGCGAGGGCGTGCAGCGGGACATCCTGCCCATCGTCGAGGGCTCCACGGTGAACACCAAGTACGGCCCCGTCAAGACCGACCACATCCTGTTCATCGCCGCGGGCGCGTTCCACGTGTCCAAGGTGTCCGACCTCATCCCCGAGCTGCAGGGCCGCTTCCCCGTGCGCGTGGAGCTGAAGCCCCTGTCCGTGGAGGACTACAAGCGCATACTCACCCAGCCCGAGAACGCGCTGATACGGCAGTACCAGCTCCTCCTGGGCGTGGACGGCGTGACCCTCGAGTTCGACGATTCCGCCCTCTCCCTCATCGCCGAGTACGCCTGGCGGGAGAACGAGTCCGCCGAGAACATCGGCGCGCGCAGGCTCCACACCCTGATGGAGAAGATATTGAACGACATCGCCTTCAACGCCGGCGGCGGCGACGCGCCCCAGATCAGCGTCAACGTCAACGCCGATTACGTGCGCGGCCAGCTCAAGGCCGATATACAGCAGAAGGACGTACATAAGTATATTCTTTGACCAAACCCGGAGGGTTTCATGGACAAACAAGCCAAAGGCACCGCGTGGGAGACCATCATCCGCCCCCGGCGCGGCTGGTTCGACATCGACTTAAAGGACTTGTTCCGCTACCGGGACCTGATCCTCTTGATGGTCAAGCGCAACTTCACGGTGCTGTACAAGCAGACCATCCTGGGCCCGGCCTGGGTGGTGGTCCAGCCGCTGCTGACCACCTTCGTGTTCACCATCGTGTTCGGCGCCATCGCGGGCCTGCCCACCGACGGCATCCCGAAGCCCCTGTTCTACCTGGGCGGCAGCGTGTGCTGGAACTACTTCTCCAACTGCCTGGTGAACACCTCCAACACCTTCGTTAGAAACAGCGACCTGTTCGGCAAGGTGTATTTCCCGCGGCTGTGCGTGCCCATATCGGTGGTCGTCACGGAGCTCATCAACTTCGCGGTGCAGTTTTTGCTGTTCCTGATACTGATCGGGGCCTATTCCCTCCACCGGGGCCACTGGGTCGTCCACCCCAACTGGCAGCTGATGGCGCTGGTGCCGCTGCTGCTCATACAACTGGGCGTGCTGGGCCTGGGCTGCGGCATCATCGTGTCCGCCATGACCACCCGCTACCGGGACCTGGCCATGCTGGTGTCCTTCGGCGTCCACCTGTGGATGTACTACTCCCCCATCACCTACTCCACCTCCCTGGTCATGGAGCGCTACCCCCACATGATGGGCGTGTACATGATCAACCCCATCACCCCCATCATCGAGCTGTTCCGCGCCGCCTTCCTGGGCACCAAGGTCTACTCCTACGGCTACAACCTTCAGTCCGTGTGCTTCACCGTGATCGTGCTGGTGCTGGGCGTGGTGCTGTTCTCCCGGGTGGAAAAGACCTTCATGGACACTGTCTGACGGCCTGAAAGGATATGAAAGATGTCTGAACGACTCCTCGAAGTGGATCGCGTCTCCAAGCAGTACCGGCTGGGGGCCATCAGCGCCCGCACGCTGCACGCCGAGCTGACCAGCCGCTTCGCGCGGCTGCGCGGCAGGGAGGATCCCAACACCAAGATCGGCATGGGCCACTACGGCCCGAACGAGACCTTCTGGGCGCTGGACGACGTGAGCTTCAACGTGGACCGGGGCGACGCGCTGGCCATCACGGGCCGCAACGGCGCGGGCAAGTCCACCGTGCTCAAGCTCATCTCCCGCATCACCGCGCCCACCAAGGGCGAGATACGCATCCGGGGCCGCGTGGCCAGCCTGCTGGAGATCGGCACGGGCTTCCACCGGGAGCTGAGCGGCCGTGACAACATCTACTTAAACGGCGCGATATTGGGCATGAACCGCGCCGAGACCAACTCCAAGATCAAGGACATCATCGAATTCTCCGAGATCGAGCCCTTCATCGACACGCCGGTGAAGCGCTACTCCTCGGGCATGTTCGTGAAGCTGGCCTTCGCGGTGGCGGCCCATCTGGACCCGGACGTGATGATCTGCGACGAGGTGCTGGCCGTGGGCGACCTGAACTTCCAGCAGAAGTGCCTGCAAAAGATGCGCGACATCGTCCGCGACGGCCGCGCCGTGCTCTACGTCAGCCACAACATGCGCACCGTCTCCGAGCTGTGCAACCGGGGCCTGTACCTCGAGCGCGGCAGGCTCGCCTACGACGGCACCGTGGAGCGCGCCATCGAGCTCTACGGCGGCAGCGGCGCCCGCAGCCTGAAGCAGGACCTGGACAGCCTGCCCCATCCCCGGGGCCGCGGCGACACCATGCGCATGCAGGAGATCGAGTTTTTGAACACCCTGGCGCTGGAGTACGAGATGGACTCCGCCATGGAGTTCCGCCTCAAGTGCGTGGCCCACATCGCCGACCCGCGCCTGCGCATCCGCCTGATCGTCAAGAACAGCATCACCTCCCCCATCGCCATGACCCAGACCGAGCCCTTCGAGGTCCGGGCTGAGGAGGTCTTTGAGCGCCGGATACGCTTCTCGCTGGACGGCCTTGCGCCGGGCGAGTACGTGCTCAAGATCTCCCTCATCTCCGGCACCCCCCGCGGCACCTCCACCTACTTCGATACCCTCGAGGACGTCAGCCGCTTCATCATCACCGACGACCCCGCCCGCAACGCCGGCTTCCTCTGGTCCGAGCGGCTGTGGGGCAACTACCGGCTCAAGCCGCTGGAGTTCGTGGACTAAAAACGACCCCCCTGCGCCGAAGCGCAGGGGGGTCGTTCGCGGTGCCGTTACGACAGCTCCACCCCGTTCTCGATGTCCGCGATCATGTTGACGCGGATGCTATGGCGGCCGCCGAGGAACTCGGTGGTCAGGAAGGTATCGACGATGGCCTCGGCCATGACCGGGCCGATCATCCGCGCGCCCATGGCGACGATGTTGGCGTTGTTGTGCTCCCGGGAGAGCTGGCAGCTCACGGTCTCGGAGCACAGCGCGCACCGCACGCCCTTGATCTTGTTGGCGGAGATGGAGATGCCGATGCCGGTGCCGCAGATCAGTATGCCGCGGTCGCACTGGCCGGACACCACGGCCTCGGCCACCTTCTGGGCGTAGATGGGATAGTGGTTGCTCTCGGGCGCGTCGGTGCCGAAGTTGACCACCTCATACCCCTTCCCCGTCAGGTAATCGGTCAGGTGCCGCTTGAGCTCCACACCCACGTGGTCGTTTCCAATGGCTATCTTCATTGAGCAGGATCCCTTTCATATCCGCGCGAGGCGGTTTATTACCATCCGAGGTTGTCCAGCAGGATGTAGCCCGCGTAGCCGTTGTACTCGCAGTAGGCGAAGCGGTCGTCCACGATGCTGGCGTTGGTGACGTAGGCCCCGTAGGGCACCTTCATGATGCGGGTGGACTTGGTGTCCGGGCGCATGCGCAGGGAGGCGTAGGACAGGCAGTTGACGATGCGCGCGGTGCCGATGTAGTCGCCGCCGACGCTGCTGTAACCGCCGTCGTAGCCGCCGCCGCTGCCGCCGGAGACCCAGGCCAGGTTGCTGTTTAAGATATACCCGTCCACGTTGCCGTAGACGCAGTAGGAGAACCGGTCGTCCTGGTAGTACACGTTGGTGACGATGGCCCCGAGCGGCACCTGCAACAGCCGCTGGGAGCTGGTGTCCGGGTAGGCCCGCAGGGAGGCGTAGGACGCGCAGTTCACGATCTGGAAGTTGCCCATGTACGAGTTGGACGGGTACTCGTAGCCCACCGGCCCGCAGATGAAGGACAGATTCGAGTTGGAGAGATAGCCCGCGTAGCCGTCGTACTCGCAGTAGACGTATTTGCCGTCGTAGTAATAGCAGTTGGTCACCACCGCGCCCGCGGGCACCTTGCACACCTTGCCCGCGAAGGACCCGGGCCGGTCGCGCATCCAGGTGTAGGTCTTGACCCCCACCACCTCCATCGAGCCCAGCAGGTTGGTGTAGTCGTCGTAGGCGTAGGCGTAGCTCGTCGCCGCGCTGGCCGCGCACCCCGCTGCCAGGCACAGTATGAGCGCCGCGCAGAGCGCCGTCATCAGTTTCCTCATGGGTCTCTCCCCCTTTGCTCTGGTTGCTTCCATATTACATGAAAATCGCAAAAAAGTCAATCAGTACTTGAGTATCTTTGGAGCAAAGGTCGCCGCGATCTTGTATGCCGGGTTCTCCAGGCGCTTCTTCACGCGGTCCAGCTCGTCCCGGATGGGCAGGTGCTGGGGACAGTGCTGCTCGCACTTGCCGCACTTGACGCACAGCCCCGCGTTGGAGCGCACGTTGCGCAGCGTGGTGCACATCAGGTACTCCCGCATGCCGGTGAACAGGCCGTCCACGTAGCTTGAGTTGAACGCGGCGAAGCACACCGGGATGTCCACGCCCCGGGGACAGGGCTGGCAGTAGCCGCAGCCGGTGCAGTTGACCCGGGTGCTGCTGTTGAAGGCGTCCAGCACGCGCCGGTACAGGTCCATGTCCGCGGCGGTCAGCGCGTTGGGCAGGCTGTCCGAGGCCACCCGGCAGTTCTCCTCCACCTGGCTTATGTCGTTCATGCCGGAGAGCACCACGGTCACCTCGGGCCGGTCCCACAGCCAGCGCAGGCCCCACTCCGCCGGGGAGCGCTTCGGCTGGGCCGCGTCGAAGGCCCGCTGGGCGTCCTTCGGCAGGCCCGCCGCCAGCTTGCCGCCCCGCAGCGGCTCCATGATGACCACCGGCAGGCCCTTGGCGGCGGCGTACTCCAGCCCCTCCACGCCCGCCTGGGTGCGCTCGTCCATGTAGTTCAGCTGGATCTGGCAGAAGTCCCAGTCCCAGGCGTCGATCAGCGCCTTGAATTGCAGCGTGCCGCCGTGGAAGGAGAAGCCCACGTTGCGGATCTGGCCCGCCGCCCGGCGCTTCGCCACCCACTCCTTCAGCCCCAGCCCGCACAGGCGCTCGAAGCTCTGGGCGTCGTTCATCATGTGCATCAGGTAGTAGTCCACGTGGTCCGTCTGGAGCCGCCGCAGCTCCTCGTCGAAGAAGGCGTCGAAGTCCGCGGCCGACTTCACCCGGTACTGGGGCAGCTTCGTGGCGATGTACAGCCTGTCCCGGCAGTCGTATGCCTTGATGAACTTCCCCAGCGCCTCCTCGCTGCCCGCGTAGGCGTAGGCCGTGTCGAAGTAGTTCACCCCCAGGTCCAGCGCCCGCTTCAGCTCCCGGTTCGCCTTCTCCTGGTCGATGGCCCCGCCCTTGCGCGTGAAGCGCATGCACCCGAAGCCCAGCGCGGACAATTCCTGCCCGTTCCTCGGATTCACCCTGTACTGCATAACCAAGCCTCCTGACGCTGTGGTCGTTCGTCGTTCAATAGATATAACACCCGCACCGGCCGGCCTCCTTGACGCGGTAGAGGGCGGTATCGGCGTCCTTGAAGATGTCGCCCTCGGGGTCATCGCGGTCGGCGAAGGCGACGCCGACGCTCAGCGAGGTGGGCGGCAGGTCGTCCTTGGGCTTCTGGAGCATGACGTTGGCCTGGTCGATCTTGGTCTTGACCTGCTCGCGCATGGCGCTGTTGACGTTGGACATGATGACGACGAACTCGTCGCCGCCCAGCCGGAACACCAGGTCGGTGGCGCGGAAGCT
>JAFUWR010000036.1 GCA_017471125.1 Clostridia bacterium
AGCGCCTCGCCCGTCGCGCGGGGCGCGGGCAGGCCCTCGGCCCGGGCCAGCGCCGTCAGTATCGAATATCCGCGATAGAACATCAATAAACCCCCTTATGCGTTGCCGTGCAGGAAGGCGTAAGCGCCGACGGAGACGGCCACGGCCAGGTTCAGCGAGTCGATGGCGTCGGACTGGGGGATGCGCACCGCCTGCCCCAGCGCCGAGAACGCGGGCGGCAGGCCGGTCTGCTCGTTGCCGAACACCAGCGAGAACGGCGGCGTCGCGGCGCGGGCCACGTCGTTCAGCGGCTTCGAGGCGTCCAGCATGAAGGGGTAGAGGGCGCGGTCGGGGAACTCAGCCCGGTAGTCGTCGAAGCTGTCGTAGACCTTCACCCGCAGCTTGAAGAACGCCCCCATCGACGCCCGCAGCACGTGGGGGTCGAACACGTCCACGCAGGGCTTGACCACCGCCACGTCCAGTATGCCGAAGCCCAGCAGCGAACGCATCGCCGTGCCCGCGTTGCCGTTGTCGGAGATCTGGCAGAGCACCGCGTGGTTCCGCGCCGGGTCGAGGGCGCAGTCGTACTTGTTGAACACCAGCCCCGCGTAGCAGTTGTCCTTCTTCGACTCCCGCTTCAGCACCCGCTCGGCCAGCTCCTCCCGCACGCCCAGCGCCGCGCACTGCTGGCGCAGCTTGACGACGCCCTCGTTTTCAAGCCCCTGGGGGTGCAGCAGCAGCCGCGCGGCGCACTCGGGCCGGGCCTCGAGCAGCATCAGCGCCGGGAACACGCCCAGCTGATAGCTGTACGGCAGCTTCCGGGAATAGGGTTCGAGCTTTGGCATAGTCCACCTCACATTTAGATATAATGGTCAAAGGAGCGTCAGTCGTTGTACTTGAGCCAGCCGCGTATATAGTCCCTTAACGCTTTGGAGTGCGTCTCCATCGGGAAGTGGCCCGCGGAGCGGATGTTGTGGGCCTCGGCGTCGGGCAGCAGCCGTTCGATCTGGCCCTGGCAGCGCGCGTCCATCAGCGGGTCGCGCCCGCCGGTCAGCGCCATGGTGGGGCAGAAGCCCATGCCCTGACGGGGCGGCTCGGCGGCGTACTTGAGCATCCGGGCGAAGGTCTGCCGCGCCCCGGGGCGGGTCAGCGGGCGGCGCATGCGGTCGACGATGTAGTCGTCCATGGGGTAGCCCGCCCAGTGCTCGATGAGCTGCCGGAACCGGCGCGGGTCGGGGACGTGGGCGTCGTACCAGCGCTCGGGCTCCGCCGGATGGACGGAGAAGGCGGGGGAGATGTGGATCATGGACTTCACGCTGTCCGGGTAGAGCGCCGCCATCCGAAGGATCGCCGCGCAGGCGGAGCCGTGGGCGGCCAAATGCCACATGGACATGGGCGCGTCGGTCATGGCGTCCACATCGTCCAGCACGCCCCACACCACGCTGGCCCGCTGACCGTCCGACTGGGGCGCGCGGGGGTCGCTCTGCCCGAACCCCGGCAGGTCCACCATCACGCACAGGCAGCCCAGGTCCGTCAGCTCCGGGATGAGCTTTCGCCAGTGGAAGCTGTTGATCATCGGCGAGGACAGCATCAGCATCCGGTTCTTCACCGGCCCGTCGGGCCGCGCCAGCTCGAAGTGGACGCGCAGCCCCGAAAAGGCCAGGAATCGGCTCTCCCCATTCAAGCGCATCCTCTCCGTTCGTCGAATCTCCGTACCCACAATATTTTAACATATAAGAGGCGCTTTGGCAATAAACCCGCGCGCCTCCGCGCAGAATCTTCACGGTAATAACCATGTAAATTGACTTGCCGGGCGCGGCGAACTATGGTATATTATAAATTGCCCAGAAATACGCGGGCCTTTTCGGCCCATACGGGAGGCGGAGCTATGCCGATCTATGATTTCAAATGCGCTTCCTGCGGGCATCGCTTTGAACTGTTCACGACGATCTCACGGCGTTCCCAGGCGGCGTGCCCCAAGTGCGGCGGCCCGGTGGAGCGCGTTTACGAGGGCAAGTGGTCCATGGGTATAAAGCCCACGGGCGGCTCGGGCGGCTGCGCCTGCGGCGGAAGCTGCGCCGGGTGCGCGGGCTGCGGCAAGTAGGCCGGCCGTCGTCCTCATATCTTGAAGGGAGCCATCGGGCAAACTATGAAGGAAAAACTGCGTATCGTCGGCGGAGAGCGCCTGGAGGGCGAGGTCATGGTCAGCGGCGGGAAGAACGCCGCCGTCGCCATCATCCCCGCGGCCCTGCTGGCCGATTCCCCGTCCGTGATCGAAAACGTGCCGGACATCGACGACGTCCACGTGCTGATCGAGATCATGCGCTACCTGGGCGCGGAGGTCGAGTTCAAGGACAACGTGCTGACCGTCGACCCTCGTCAGGTGGACAAATTCGACCCGCCCTACGAGCTGGCCAGCCGCATGCGCGCGTCCTATTACCTCGCGCCGGTGCTGCTGGGCAACTTCATGCGGGCCGAGGTGCCCCTGCCCGGCGGCTGCGACCTGGGGCTGCGGCCCATCGACCAGACGCTCAAGGGCATGCGGGCCCTGGGCGCCAACGTGGACATCAAGGGCGGCGTGCTGGCGGCCAGCGCCGAGGAGCTGACGGGCGCGGACATCTTTTTGGAGATGCCGTCCGTGGGCGCGACGGTGAACTCCATGCTGATGGGCGTCTCCGCCAGCGGCATGACCACCATCCACAACGCGGCCAAGGAGCCCCACATCGTTGACCTGGCCAACTTCCTGTCCAGCATGGGCGCGTCGGTCAAGGGCGCGGGCACGGACGCCATCCGCATCCGCGGCGGGCGGCACCTGCACGGGGCCAACTACACCGTAGTGCCCGACCAGATCGAGACGGGCACGCTGATGATCGCGGCGGCGGCCACCGGCGGCGACGTGGTCATCACCGGCGCGATACCGACCCACATGGAGGCGCTGTCGGCGAAATTATTGGAGATGGGCGTCCACGTCACCAGCGAGGACGACCGCATCCGCGTGCGCTCGAACCAGATCTTCCGCGCCGTCAACGTCAAGACCCAGGGCTATCCCGGGTTCCCGACCGACCTGCAGCAGCCGCTGACCGCGCTGCTGACCGTCGCCAACGGCACCAGCATCGTCACCGAGACCATCTTCGAGTCCCGCTTCAAATTCCTGGACGAGCTGCGCAAGATGGGCGCGAACACCCGGGTCATCGAGACCACCGCCATCATCACCGGCGTGGAGGGCCTCGCCGGGGCCAGGGTCAACGCCACCGACCTTCGCGCCGGGGCCGCGCTGGTCATCGCCGCGCTGATGGCCGACGGCGTCACCGAGATCTCCGGCGTCAGCCACCTGATGCGCGGCTACGAGCGCATCGACGAGAAGCTCCGCGGGCTCGGGGCAGACATCCATCTTGTGAGAGAGGATTGAGTTTTCCGCCTCAAAATAGGGGAAATATAACATACTTCCGCGCTTTTTCCCGAAAAAATCGGTTGTAATATTTGGAAAAGCGTGGTATAATGTTCTGGTATATCAGGGGTGATTTGGATCGGCGAAGGTCATTCGACGCGCCGAGTTTTGGCAGGACGCGCACGCGCGGCTGCCGTTGCCGCCGGTCACCGGCGGCGTGTTTTTGGAAATGGCTTGGAGGGATTCAATGCCAAGGCACTCGATGCCGGTCAGGGAAGCCAGGGAAATTGCACAGAAGATCGCACGGGAGATGCAGGTAGAGCTGGTCGATGTGGAGCTCGTCAAGGAGCCGACCGGCCATTTCCTGCGCTTTTATGTTGATCGGCCGGAGGGCATCGCCTTAAACGACCTGGAGGCTTTCCACCGCAGGATTTTGCCGCTCGTGGAGCGGGTGGAGTACGATTACATGGAGGTCTCGTCCCCCGGCGCGGACCGGCCCTTAAAGACCGACGCCGACTTTGAAAAGGCGAAGGGCACCGAGGTCGAATTAAAGACCTACAAGGCCGTGGACGGGCAAAAGCGGTTCACCGGCGTATTGGAGGGTCTGGACGGCGACGACATCGTGCTGACCGACCTGGCGGGCGAAGAACTGCGCTTTACGCGCAAGGCCGTGGCGCTCATCAGGCCACTGATCGAATTTGACGAGGACGACCTGGCGGACGACGCGCCCGCGGGCCAGTCCCCTGAATGACGGATATAAGGAGGGATTTCCCATGCCCAACGGCGGGATCGATTCCAATGAGTTTTTCAGCGCCCTGGACGCCTTGAGCAAGGAGCGCAGGATCGACAAGCAGCGGCTCTTCAACGCCATCGAGCAGGCGCTGATCTCCGCGTATAAGAAAAATTTCGGCAAGAACGCCAACGTGCGCGCCACCATCGACCCGGACAAGGGCACCGTGGAGGTGCTGTCCCGCAAGACCGTGGTGGACGCGGTGGAGGACCCCCAGACGGAGATGTCCCTGGAGGAGGCCCGCGCCATACAGCCCCGCTACGAGGTGGGCGACCTGGTGGAAGTCCAGGTGACGCCCAAGAACTTCGGCCGCATCGCGGCGCAGACCGCCAAGCAGGTGGTCGTGCAGCACCTGCGCGAGGCCGAGCGCGGCGTGATCTACGAGGAGTACAGCCAGAAGGAGAACGAGATCCTCACCGCCATCGTGCAGCGTGTGGAGAACAAGCAGGTGTATGTGGAGCTGGGCCGCACCGAGGGCCTGCTCGACGTGAACCAGCAGATGCCCACCGAGGAATTGAACGTCAACGACCGCATCAAGGTCTACGTGCTGGAGGTCTCCCGCACCCATCCCGGACTGGTCAAGCGCCTGTTCGAGCTGGAGGTGCCCGAGATCGTCACCGGCGTGGTGCAGATCAAGTCCATCGCCCGCGAGGCCGGCTTCCGCACCAAGATGGCCGTGGTGTCCACCGACCCGCTCATCGACGCCGTGGGCTCCTGCGTGGGGCCGCGGGGCATGCGCGTGGAGAACGTGGTCAATGAATTAAAGACCGAGAAGATCGACATCGTCAAGTGGTCCCAGAACCCGGCGGAGTACATCGCCAACGCCCTGAACCCGGCCCGCGTCATCAGCGTGTTCGTGTCCGAGAGCGAGAAGTCCGCCGCCGTGGTGGTGCCCGACAACCAGCTCTCGCTGGCCATCGGCAAGGAGGGGCAGAACGCCCGCCTCGCCGCCAAGCTGACCGGCTGGAAGATCGACATTAAGAGCCAAAGCCAGGTGGAGGCCGACGCGGAGCGCCAGGCCGCCGAGACGGCCGAGGAGGAGGAAGCCTGATGCCGGTAAAGCCGCGCAAGATCCCCATGCGCATGTGCGTGGGCTGTCGGGAGATGAAGCCCAAGGCCACCCTGCTGCGCGTGGTGAAGCCCCAGGAGGGCGAGGCCCACATCGACCGCACCGGCAAGTCGCCGGGCCGCGGGGCCTACGTGTGCGACGACATCGAGTGCCTGCGCAAGGCCCGCAAGACCCGGGCGCTGGAGCGCGCGCTGAACTGCACCATCGACGCCGACGTGTTCGACGCGCTGGAGGGGCAGATCGCGCCGGGTGAGGGCCAATGAACCAAAGGGCGATGAACATGCTGGGCCTGTGCGCCCGGGCGGGGAAGCTCGTCACCGGCGAAAAGGCCGTGGTGCAGGCGATACGCTCAGGGAGCTGCCATCTGGCCCTGCTGGACGGGGCCGTGGCCCAAAACGGCGAAAAGGCCGTCACGGACGCCTGCGCGTCCCACGGCGTGCCGCTCATCAAGACCGGCGCGGACGCGCTGGGGGCCGCCATCGGCAGGCCCGGGCGCATGGCCGCCGCCGTCACCGATCAGGGCATGGCGAAGCGGATCATCGAATTGAGTCAACCATCTGGGGATCGATGAGATCGCCCAGTGCGATATTACCTAACGAGTCGAGAACGGGTGTCAGTGCCAAGCGATTTCGCACCGACGCAGACGCCTTGCGCTTGAAGCGATGGCGCAAGGCGGATGGTGAGAAATGGCGGCGGCAATTGACAGTCAACTCAGTTGACGGGGGTGCAACAAGGGAATGACCAAAGTCAGGGTTCAGGACGTGACCAAGGAATTGAGCGCCAATACCGGCAGGATGCTGGAAAGCGTGACGCGCATGCGCAAGCAGTCGCAGGACATGCTCAATTCGCTGCGCAGGATCTCGGATGGGTTCGTCCGCGAGGAAAGGGAGCGCCAGGAGCGCGAGGCCAAGGAGGAGCTGCGCAAGCAGTACGAGGCCAGCGCGTCCTTCATGACCGCCTATTCCAGCGAACAGGTGCCCGACATCCCGGCTGCGCCCGTGGAGACCAAGCCCGCGGAGCCGACGCCCGCGCAGGAGCCCAAGGCCGAGGCGGTCCAGC
>JAFUWR010000346.1 GCA_017471125.1 Clostridia bacterium
GCACGGCCTGCTGCCTGGGCATACTGTACCTGGCGGGGGCGTTGAGCTGCCTCGGCCAGTCCGGGAGCTTCGGCGACGTGCTGGGCGGGGCCGTGGGCTGGATGGTCAACCAGTATTCCGGGGCAATGCAGGGCTACCGCTACATGACCATCAACACGCTGAACCTGTACTGCCTGCTGGGGCTGAACTGGGCGTCGGCGGAGAGCCATCGGGCGATGCTGACGGTGGCGTGGGCGCTGTTCGGGCTGTCCTACGCCTACACCATCGCGCTGTGCGCGGCGGCGCGGAAGCGTCCGCGGCGGCTGATGCTGCTGGGCGCGGCGCTCATCATGCTCATATCGGCGTTCGGGCCGATGATGCACGAGCGCTACGTGTTCCCGGCGATGCTGCTGCTGGCGCTGGCGTTCACGGCGGATCGGGACGCGCGGCTGCTGGTCGGGCTGGTGGGGCTGACGTGCACGCTGTTTTTGAACGAGGCGCTGGTGCTCCAGGGCGGCATGACCGCGGCCAACTACGGCCACTTGCAGTCGTCGGAGAACTGGCTCAACTATGCCGTGTCCGCGATCGCGGTGGTCAACGCGCTGTTCGTGGCGTGGACGGCCTGGGACATCTGCGCCCGGAACCATCTGGTGCCGCTGCGGGCGGCCCAGCCCGAGGCGGAGCCGATGGGCCTGCGGACGCTGCGGGAGCCGGCGGACTATAAGCTCAACTTGAAGCGGTTCGACTACCTGTGCATGGCGGCGGTGACGCTGGCCTATTCGGTGCTGACGTTCACGAACCTGGGCGTCACCAGGGCCCCCGAGAGCGGCTGGACGGCCAGCGTGTCCGGGGAGCAGGTGGTGTTCGACCTGGGCGAGGAGCGGGAGTTCCGGCTCACCTACTACGGCGGCATCTGCAACTCCACGTTCACGGTGGCGCTGTCCGACGACGGGGAGCACTGGACCGAGGACGTTTACGCCCGATACAATCAAGGTGAAATTTTCCGCTGGCTGTGGTTCACGCCGCTGGACGCGGACATGAACACGCTGTACGCCAATGACCTCGACCAGCCCGACGACGCGCCGGTGAAGATCAGGACCGCCACGGCGGTGGACGGCGACCCGATGCAAACGGCGCGGTACGTGCGCATCACCGCGCAGTCGGCGGGGCTGGACCTGCTCGAGGTGGGCTTTTTGGACGGGGACGGGAACGTGTGGCCGGTCAGCGACGTTCGGCAGTACGGCCAGACCGCCGCGTCCGACAGCGACGCCCGGGCGCTGGTGGACGAGCAGGACACCGTGCCGCCGTACCCGAGCTACCTCAATTCGTCCTACTTTGATGAGATCTATCATGCCCGCACGGCCTACGAGCACCTGCACGGCATGAACACCTACGAGTGGACCCACCCGCCGCTGGGCAAGGTGTGGATGATGCTGGGCGTGAAGCTGTTCGGCATGACGCCCTTCGGCTGGCGGTTCATGGGCGCGTTCGCGGGCGTGCTGATGCTGCCGGTGATGTACCTGCTGGTGAAGCAGCTCACCAAGGACAGCGTGCTCTCGCTGATCGCCATGGCGCTGATGGCGCTGGACTCCATGCACTTTACGCAGACGCGCATCGCCACCATCGACAGCTACGCGGTGTTCTGGATCATGGTGGAATACCTGTTCATGTTCAGGTACTGCCAGATGAGCTGGAACCGGGAGGGGTTGAAGCAGACCCTCGTGCCGCTGGGCCTGTGCGGGGTCACCATGGGCGTGGCCTGCGCGACCAAGTGGATCGGCATCTATGCCGCCGTGGGGCTGGCGGGGCTGTTCTTCTGGACGGTGTTCCGGCGGCTGCGGGAGGCGAGGTATATCGAGGGCGAGGACAGGACCGTCAGGAACTTGGTCATAACGCTTCTGTTCTGCGTGGCGTTCTTCATCGTCGTGCCGCTCATCATCTACTATTTCAGCTACTACTGGCACCTGCGGGCCGAGGGGCTTTCCGGCCTGGGCGGCATGCTCAGCGGCCGCTGGGTGAAGCGGGTCGTGGAGATACAGCGGAACATGCTCAACTACCACGCGGGCCTCGGCGGCGACACCCACTACTTCCGCTCGCCCTGGTACCAGTGGCCGGTCATCTGGTGGCCCATGTGGTACTACTCCGGCACCGGGTTCATGCCCGAGGGGATGATCTCGTCCATAAGCTGCATGGGCAACCCCGCGGTGTGGTGGTTCGGGCTGGCGGCGATCGTCTACGTGTTCGCGCGGGTGTGCCTCGACCGCCGGGCGTCAAAGTCGATGCTGATGGTCGTGGCGGGGTTCGCGTCCCAGTTTCTGCCCTGGGTGCTGGTGCCGCGCTCCACGTTCATCTACCACTACTTCGCCTCCGTGCCCTTCATCATCGCCGCGTCGGCGCTGATGCTCCGGGAGATGCGCAAAAAGTCCCCGCTGGCCTTCAGGGTGGCCGCCGGGGTGCTGGTGGCCACCGCCGCGGGGCTGTTCGTGGCGTTCTACCCGCTGGAGAGCGGGCTGCCGTGCGCGAGGAGCTACGCGAAGTATTTGCGGGGGTTCAAGTGGTATAAGTATTAGGGAGTAGGGAGTAGGGAGTAGGCAGTAGGGAGTAGGGGAGAACGGCGTTGCGTAGGGGCGCTATGCCTTCCCCTTCAGGGGAAGGTGGCCGAGCGGTGATTTTGCCAAATCTTCGATTTGTCAAAATCAGTTTCGCCTTTGGCGAAACCGGCAATCCGAAGGATTGTCGCCTTGCAGCGAGGTCGGATGAGGTCAGCGCCCGAAGGATCAGTGATCAGGGAAGGCCCCGCCGGGTGTGGCGGGGCCTTTTGTGTCAGGGCTTGGTGACGGTGAGCTTGATGGAGGTCTTTTTGCCGTTGGAGGTCCGGGCGGTGACGGTCACGGTGCCGGCCTTCACGGCGGTCACGGTGCCATTGGCGCTGACGGTGACGCGCTGGTTGCTGGCGCTCCAGGTGACGGCCTTGTCCGCGGTGGCGGGCGCGACCGTGGCGGACAGCTTCAGGGTGCCGCCCACGGGGAGGGTGGCGGTCTTGCCCTGGTCGATGGTCACGCCGGTGGGGATCTTGGGGTCGACGACGGTCAGGGTGATCTTGGCGGTCTTGCCGTTGGAGGTCCTGACGGTGACGGTGCACTTGCCGGTGCTGACCGGGGTCACGACGCCGTCCGCGCTGACGGTGACGCGCTTGTTGCCGGGCTTGAAGGTCACGGTCTTGTCGGCGGTGGCGGGCTCGACGACGGCGGTCAGCGGGAAGTCGGTGCCGAGGTAGACGGTGGCGGCCTTGCCCTCGGCGAGGGTCAGCTTGGTGGGAATCTTGGGGTCGACGACGGTCAGGGTGATCCGGGCGGTCTTGCCGTTGGAGGTCCTGACGGTGACGGTGCACTTGCCGGTGCTGACGGGGGTCACCACGCCGTCGGCGCTGACGGTGACGCGCTTGTTGCTGGGCTTGAAGGTCACGGCCTTATCGGCGGTGGCGGGCTCGACGACGGCGGTCAGCGGGAAGTCGGTGCCGAGGTAGACGGTGGCGGTCTTGCCCTCGGCGAGGGTCAC
The DNA here is from genome assembly GCA_017471125.1 of Clostridia bacterium. Taxonomy (GTDB): domain Bacteria; phylum Bacillota; class Clostridia; order Christensenellales; family Aristaeellaceae; genus UBA2862. The sequence goes on from JAFUWR010000346.1 coordinate 3,538, forward strand.
CTTGGTGGGGATGGTGGGGTCGACGATCTTCAGCGTCAGCGACCGGCGCTTGTTGGCCGAGTTGACGATGGCGATCCTGGCGGTGCCGGTCTTGGCCGCGTTGACGACGACATAGCCGTCGGCAGTCACGGTGATCAGCTTGCTCGAGGACTTGCAGGACTTGATCGTCTCGCCGGTCACCGCGATCTGGAAGCGGTCGCCCAGGTCCACGGTGCGGGTCGCGGAGGTCCCGGAGAACTCGAGGGTCTCGGGCGCGGTGTAGACGGCGGTGAAGGTCTTGAGGATGTAGTTGTCGCTGGACAGCTCGAAGGTGTAGGTGGTGCCGTCCACGGGCTGGCCGTAGCTGACGGACTTGTCGCCGCTGACGGCGGTGCCGGAGGTGATGGCGATGCTGCCGTTGACGACGGCCGCGGAGACGGGGTCGATGTCGCCGTCGGCGGGGTCGGTGGCCAGGGGGGTCAGGTAGGTCAGCGTGGCGTTCCGGCCGCCGGTGGTGTGGTAGACCTTCGCCCGGACGTTCTGCGCGTCGGCGGGCAGGCCGTCGATGGCGATGGCGGAGGGACCTTCAAAGGTCGCGGTCAGCGTGCCGGTGAATTCCCTGGGGATGTAGACGTTCACGGGGTAGTCGTAGACGTAGTTGGCGTAGGCGCTCGCGGCGCTGCCGCCCTTGGCAGAGCAATAGAAGCGGATGCCGGTGACGGTGTTGTCGTTCAGCTCCGGGGCGTCGGCGTAATTCCAGCCGATCTCGGAGGCGGACCAGATCTGGTACATCGGGATCAGGGCGGTGGTCCCCTTGGCGGTGGTCAGCGCCACGGCGTTGACGAGCTTGTCCGCGATGTCCTTGGCCGCGCTGACGTTCACGCTCACGTCGGAATGATGGCCGCCGAAGGCCACGGGCGCGTCGATGGCGCTCTCGGCGACGGCGTCCACGGTGTTCGCGGTGAAGCTGCCGCCGGACAGGGTCAGGTAGTTGGCGGGCGCGGCGTCGAGCAGGTAGTAGGCGTAGGCGGGGGCCTCCGTCAGGGCTGCGTAGCCGGTCAGCAGGGTGGCGCTTGGGGTACCCCTGCCCAGGGTGGCGACGGTGACGGAGGTGTCGCCGGTGACCTCGACGCCGCCCAGGGCCTGGAGGTCGGACAGGCTGTCGGCCTTGACCGCCCAGGTGACGCCCTCCAGCTTCGCGCCGTTGTCGCCGCCCACGGCGGTGACGGTGCCGTCCGCGGCGATGGAGGCGGTGGCGACGGAGTGGTACGCGCCGCCGGCCTTGCCGTAATTGCCCACCTTGTTGGTGGCGGCGGAGACGGCGTCCACGGTGTCGAGCTTCGCGCCGATGGCGTCGAAGAACTTGTCGAAGGGGATGTTCACCAGGGCGTAGCCGGTGAAATGGGGCACCTTCACGCCCACGTTCACGGTGTAGACGCCGCCGTTGGTGTAGAAGGTGGCGCGGTCGATGGTCTTGCCCTCCAGGCCCGCGAAGAAGTCCTTGTGGGCGGTCATGCCCTTCTGGTTCGCGTCGGAACGGGTGCAGAAGGCGATCTCATTGAAGCTCTTATAATAGAGGTTCTCCAGGTGATAGAGGGGATACTGGACGCCCTCGGCCTCCAGCACCGCGCCGTAGACCAGGAAGGTCGCCTTGTCCGCGGCGCTCAGCACGCCGCCGTCGTCGGAGAGCACCAGCATGAAGTCGCCGTGCTTCTGGTCGTTCTTGAGGGTCGCCGTGGCGCTCAGGTCGGAGGTGTCCGCCACGAGGCCGGTGAAGCTGCCGTCGGTCATCGCCGCGTATACGGCGGGGACGGTATCCATGGGCTCCACATAGTAGCTGTCGGCGGCGGTCAGGCCCTGGCTCTCGACCGTCGCGGCATAGGCGGCGTAGTCCGCCTCGGACATGGACACGGGCAGGCGGACGCCGCTGAGGGTCGAGCCGCTGCCGTAGCTGGCGGGGGAGTTGCCCTTGACATCGCAGCCGTCCACGCGGAAGTAGGCGGCCTTCTTGCCGGTGGGGGAGGTGATGGCGTCGATCTGGCCGGCGTTGCCCGCGCGGACGATGTCGCCGTAGAACACCGAGTAGGGGACGTTCATCATGGCGTAGCCGTTGAAGGCCGCGCCGGTCTCGGCCGCGTCGGCGGCGGCCAGCTCGGACAGCTCGGCGTCCGCGATCTCGAGGGGCTGGGCCTCGATGGCGTCAGCCTCGGCGTCCTCGTCGATGTAGATGAAGTCGGGCGTCTCGCCCAGCTCGAATTCGATCTCCGCGGGCGCGGCCTCGATGGCCTCGACGGGCGCGGCTTCCTCGGACCAGGCCGGCATGAGCGCACACAGCGCCAGGGCCATGGCCAGGATCAGGGACAGTTTGCGATATTTGGACATGGATAGGTTCCCTCCGTTCTCCCACCTCTGCGGTGGTTAGATTAGACTTACATGGTTAGTTTAATCTTACTTTACCGCAAAGTCAATAGGTTTTTTGAAATTTAATGGGGAGATCGGAGGGACGGGTCACCTTTTATACTGCTTGGGCGTGGTGCCCTTGTACTTGCGGAACTGCTTGATGAAGAAGGAGGAGTCGTTATAGCCGCAGTGCTGGGCGATCTCGGCCACGGTCATGTCGGTGGTGGACAGGAAGTGGCTGGCGCACTCGACGCGGTAGTAGTTGACGTAGTCGATGGGGGAGCGGTGGACGATGGTGCGGAAGAAGCGGCAGAAGTACTTGGGCGACAGGCCGGAGAGCCGGGCCAGGGCGTCGAGGGTGATCTGCTGGCCGTAGTGGGTCTCGATGTACTCGAGGGCGGGCTTGAGCTGCTCGGCCTTCTGGCTGAACTGGGTGGCGGCGATGTCGAGGGCGGCGGCCTCGCGCCCCCTGGCCAGCGCGGCGAACAGCCGGTAGAGCGCGCCCAGCACGTTCAGCTCGTCCCCGGCGACGCCGGACGCGGCGGCGTCATACAGGGAGGCGACGCCCTGGGACAGCGCGGGGTCCCGGGCGATGGCGTCCGCCGTCAGGCAGATGATGTGGCCCAGCACCGGCTTCAGGCCCCGCTTGCAGGCGTCCTCCCGCAGGAGCATGTTCGGGTCGAACACCACGCACTCGTAGAAGCAGTCCTCCGGCTCGCCGCCGTGGAGTACGCCCTCGCCGATCAGTATCAGGTCGCCCGCCGACAGCGACAGCGCCCGGTTGTCCACGTAGAGCGCAAGCCGGCCCGCCTTCACCCGGATCAGCTCCGCCTCCCGGTGCCAGTGCATGGGCATGCGGTAGCGCTCGTGGTCGCGGTCCACGGGATAGTAGGCCAGCGGGAAGTCCCCCGTGCGGTGCTGGATCTGCTCGTTGTAGTCAAGGTAGTGCATCGACTCGCCTCCCGGTTAAAGGATAGCACAAAACAATAGGGAACGTCAAGGGCGATGCGGCAGATCGGAATTGAGGGAGTAGGGAGTAGGCAGTAGGGAGTAGGGAAAGCTACCGGCTGCCGCGCGGAAAAACCAATGTTTTCAATAGAAATAAAAGGCTGGCCGTGACCCCTACTGCCTACTCCCTACTGCCTACTGCCTAAAATAAATCCCCATTGACATCTTTGCGTTCGTCCAATATAATTATAATAGGAAAGTAACGGAACGCGGGTGATGGTATGAGATCGGGGGGCACGGCCCTATTCGGGGAGAACTTTCGGCGGAGGAGCCGGTATCAGCTGGTATTCCTGCTGTTGGCGGCGGCGCTGATCGTCATCACGGTATTGAACATCAACATCGGCTCGGTGCCGATCCCGATGGGCGAGATCGTGCGGATCCTGTTCAGGCGGGCGACGGACGCCAAGCAGTACGCCATCATTTGGAACATCCGACTTCCGCGCATACTGATGGCGGCGATCCTGGGCGGGGCGCTGTCGCTGTCGGGCTTTTTGCTTCAAAACTTCTTCGGGAACCCCATCGCGGGACCGTTCGTGCTGGGCATTTCGTCGGGCGCGAAGATGGTGGTCGCCGTCACCATGATCTTCTTCATGGGGAAGCTGGGGTCGGTGTCGTCCTACGCGCTGATCGTGGCGGCGTTCGCCGGGTCGATGATGTCGGTGGGCTTTATCCTATTGATGTCCCGGCGGCTCAAGCACATGGCGGTGCTGCTGGTGGGCGGCATCATGATCGGCTACATCTGCAACGCCGTGACGGACTTCATCGTCACCTTCGCCGAGGAGTCGGACATCGTGAACCTGCGCGGCTGGTCGCTGGGCAGCTTCTCCGGCATGAGCTGGGAGAACGTGGCGGTGGCGGCCATCGTGGTGGGCGTCACGGCGGTGGCGGTGTTCATGATGGCAAAGCCCATCGGCGCGTACCAGCTGGGTGAGGCCTACGCCCAGTCCATGGGCGTGAACATCAAGGCGTTCCGCGTGGCGCTGATATTGCTGTCCAGCGTGCTGTCCGCCACGGTCACGGCCTTCGCGGGGCCCATCTCCTTCGTGGGCATCGCGGTGCCGCATCTGGTGAAGCGGGCGCTGAACACGTCGAAGCCGCTGATCGTCATACCGGCCACCTTCCTGGGCGGCGCGGTGTTCTGCATGGCCTGCGATTTGATCGCCCGCACGGCCTTCGCGCCGACGGAATTGAACATCTCCACGGTCACCAGCGTGTTCGGCGCGCCGGTGGTCATCGCGATGATGTTGAAGCGGCACAGCGGGAGGTGAGCGCATGGGACAGTATTATTTCAGCACCCAGCAGCTCACCGTCGGCTATGACGGCAAGCCGCTGATCAAAGACATCCAGATCGACATCGAGCAGGGCGAGATCGTCACGCTGATCGGGCCGAACGGCTCGGGGAAATCCACTATACTCAAGAGCATCACCCGGCAGTTGAAGCTGATCGCGGGCAGCGTGTACATCGGCGGGGAGGAGCTGCGGCGGCTGTCCTACAAGACGCTGTCCACCAAGCTGGCCGTGGTCTTGACCGAGCGCATGAAGCCGGAGCTGATGACCTGCCGGGACATCGTCGCCACCGGGCGCTACCCGTACACCGGGCGGCTGGGCGTGCTGTCCGCCGAGGACGAGCGGCAGGTGGACGAGGCCATGCGGGCCGTGCACGCGCTGGACCTGTCCGGGCGGGACTTCAACGCCATCTCCGACGGCCAGCGCCAGCGGGTGCTGCTGGCCCGGGCCATCTGCCAGGATCCGGAGATCATCATACTGGACGAGCCGACCTCGTTTTTGGACATACGGCACAAGCTGCAATTGCTGAGCATACTGCGCGGCATGGCGAAGCAGAAGGGCATCACGGTCATCATGTCGCTGCACGAGATCGACCTGGCCCAGAAGATCTCCGACAAGATCGTGTGCGTCAAGGGGGACCACATCTCCCGCTTCGGCGCGCCCGAGGCCGTGTTCGACGCCGAGACCATCACCGCGCTGTACGAGCTGGACCAGGGGAGCTACGACCCCGTGTTCGGCTCCATCGAGCTGCCGAGGCCCGAGGGCGCGCCCGACACCTTCGTCATCTGCGGCGCGGGCAGCGGCATCCCCGTGTTCAGAAGGCTCCAGAAGGCCGGGACGCCCTTCATCGCCGGCATACTCTATGAGAACGACATCGACTGCCAGCTCGCGCGGCAGCTCGCCGCCGAGGTCGTCGCCGAAAAGCCCTTCGCGCCTGTCTCCGAGGCGACGCTGCAAAGAGCGCTGCGGCTCATGGAGGGGTGCGGGACCATCCTCGACGCCGGGGTGCCGGAGGCCGCCATGGGGACGGCCGTCGGGAGGCTGGTGGAGAGCGCGAAGGGTATGAAGGGATATAAAGCTTTGTACTGATTTTCCATTCCTCTTGACCCCCGTATGAGGTGAACGCCATGAAGCAACTGCAATTCACATTTACCAACGACGACGCGCTGCGGGCGGAGCTGCGGACGCTGCGCCAATGGGCGCAGAGCCGGCTGTACTCGACGATACTGATCCAGATCTACACGGAGGTGCTGGACGAGGCGCGGGTGGGGCACGTCTGCGAGGAGATCGGCACGATGCTGCCGGAGGCGCTGATCGTGGGCTGCTCCTCCAACGGCAACATCGTGAAGGGGGACTTCTCCGGCGACACCATCGCGCTGATCTGCACCATGTTCGAGTACCCCACCACCAAGGTGGAGGTGCTGCAGTACAGCCTCCTGCCCGAGCAGCAGGCGGAGGTGTGCGCGGCGCTGTGCCGGGAGGTGGCGGACCGGGGCTGGGTGAAGGGCGTGGAGCTGCTGGTCACCATCCGCGGCATGTCCATGACCGGGCTGTGCGAGGGGCTGTCGAAGCTGCCCGCGGGCATACAGGTGTTCGGCGGCGGCGCGTTCAGCGCGGACCTGGACAGCCACGACGCCTTCGTGTTCACCAAGGACGGCGGCTTCGCCCACAAGGGCGTGGTGTTCGTGCTGTACGGCGGGGACGAGTTCCACCTGGACACCAGCTTCGTCACCGGCTGGAGGCCGCTGGGCAGCTACCTGGACGTGACCGCCACGGACGGGTATATCCTGAAGGAGCTGAACCACCGGCCCGCCTACGAGATCTACTACAAGTACCTGCACATCCGAAACGACGAGCACTTCTTCTACAATACGCTGGAGTTCCCGTTTTTGTACCGCTACAACGGCATCGACATCATGCGCGCGCCCATATCGTCCAACCCGGATGGCTCGCTGACGATGACCTCCGACATGAGCGAGCACGACAAGGCCCGCATTGCCTACGGCGACCCGTGGACCATCCTCGAGAGCGCCTGGCAGAAGGGCAACGCCATGCTGCCCTTCGCGCCGGAGTGCGTGTCGGTGTTCTCCTGCGCGGCGCGGCGCACCTTCTGGGGCAACGACGAGGTGGGCAAGGAGACCGAGCCCTACCAGATCGTCGCGCCCACGTCGGGATTCTACACCTCGGGCGAGTTTTTGCGCACGGGCGAGTACGTCAACCAGCACAACGTCACCCAGGTCATCGCCATCATGCGCGAGGGGGAGCCGAGGCCGCACCCCGAGAAGCACATCGCCATGGCCGAGCGCACCTTCGAGGGCAAGGTGTCCATGATCAACCGCATGGCCACGTTCATCAAGGCCACCACCGAGGAGCTGGAGGAGGCCAACCGCAAGCTCAGCGAGATCGCCGTCACTGACGCGCTGACCGGGCTGGGCAACAAGACCGCCTACATGGAGCGCATGCGGCAGCTGGATAACGCCATCGCCGCGGGGGTCGGGGACTTCTGCGTGGCCGTGTTCGACATCAACGGCTTGAAGCAGATCAACGACACCTACGGGCACGAGTGCGGCGACATCGCCATCACCGATGCCGCGGGCGCGCTCAAGGCCGCGTTCGGGCGGGAGAACCTGTACCGCATCGGCGGCGACGAGTACATCGCCATCCTCGAGGGGGCGACGGACGCCGATATGACCGCCCGGTTCGACGCCCTGAGCGCCGCGCTGGACGAGTTCAACCGGACGCCCAATCCCTATAAGACGCCGCTCGCCATCTCACGCGGGTGGACCGCCTTCGACCCCGGACGCGACGCCGCCTACCGCGATGTGTTCCGCCGCGCCGACGACGCCATGTACCAGGATAAGGCGGCGTATTATAGGACGCATGACCGGAGGAGGGGGTAGGATATATCTTCCTGAATATAAAACTGCGCCGTTTGTGGCCGATTACGTCGAGCCGCCGCGCCCGCCGCGGCGCATGCCTAGAAGCGCCGCCGAGCTGGAAAACTTCATACGGGAAATCACCGTTGAGGTCATGAAAGAAAACGACCTGCTTCAAAACTGAAGGATGTTTGTGAAACAGGTCGTTATTTTATTGACAGGATCGATCAAGGATAGTACAATGATCTCGCTGGACAATGGCCCGGAAGCGCTCCCGCTGAATACATAAGGCGGGAGGTGATGGTATGTCAAACTATGAGTTGTTCATGGCGTTGATCGCTGTCACAAGTCTCGTAATAGCTATCATTAGTCTGATACGATGATGAAAAAGGCTCCCGGGTAGCGGCAACTACTCGGGAGCGACTTTGCCCTGGCAACACCACGGCGGGGGCGTTTCCCCGGTTCCAACACCATTGTACAGCATCGGCGGCGGCGTGTCAAGCGCTGCCGCCGGTTTTTGTATAAAAAAACCCGAAGCCATACAGCTTCGGGAAAAGTCTGGGTGGAGAGATTTGAACTCTCGGCCTCTTGAACCCCATGCTACGGCCCATGATTGAATAATATGCAGGTTTGAGGCTGAAATCTCACATAATGCAGTGAATATGTGCAACTACACTTGTATAAAATCTCAGCTTCGGAAGGACCTGACCACATTTTGACCACATGGCCTCGAAAAAGAGCCCTCGTACACTTCCAGTATAGCCCATCATCCACCCATTGTCAAGGAGCCCATTCTCAGGCTTAATAAGCCTTAATAACAGTTTTTCCAGACCTCAGCTTCCACTTCCTAACCACCCATCCAAGAAGCCAACAAGGGCCTTCCCAGCTCTCTCATTGCTTTCCTCGGTGAAGTGCGTGTACAGGTCCATCGTCATCTTGATCGAAGAATGGCCCAAGTAGTACTGGGCGTCCTTCGGAGCCATGCCAGCATTGAACAGGCCGGTGGTAAAGGTGTGCCTCAGATCATGCGGCCTGATCCTGAACCAGTACCTGTGCTCGTCGCGGAGCTCCTGCTCCTCTGGAGGCAGCAGATCCCAGCGGATGCCCCGCTGATCAGTCGGCTCGTCGTTGAGGATTCGCTCCAGCATGTCGCAGAAAGTCTCCCATCCTCTGTCAAAAGCCCTCGGAGTGAGCTGCTTGCCCTTTGCAGACCTTGCGACCAGTCCGATCCTCTCGGACTCTGGAGTCTCGCTCAGCGCATCGTAGAGCTGATTGCAGATCGGGATCTTCCGGAGCCCGGCTGCCGTCTTCGCCCTCTGCTCAATATGGGAGCTGTTGCCCTTCAACACAGCAACCTCCCTGACAGTGAGGAGTCTGGTGTCCAAGTCTATGCTGTCCCAGTGGAGCCCCATGAGCTCGCCCCTGCGGAGCCCACACAGCAGCATCAGCATTGCCCATAGTCCAGCTCGATGCACCCTCCAGTTCTGCAAGATGAGATCCACTTCCCACCTGTCAAGGGCCCTGTGAGAGCCTTGCGTCCCCTGCGGGATCATGAGATCCTCGGCTGGATTGTCGGAGATCAGCTTGTTACGCCTCGCCTTCTCGAAGACTCGCTTCATGGTGAAGTAGTACTTCCTAATGGTGGAGACTGACATGCCCTTGACCTCGTTCAAGGCGTTCTGGAGATCGGCCTCCCTGACCTCTGAGATGTACATGTCGCCTATGGCCCTTGAGAGCCTGTCATATGGCACATCGTCGTTCCGCAGGTAAGCCTCATTCACATTCTGGCGGTAGAGCTTCTTGAAAAGCTCCACCCACTCCCTGACCGTCACATCCTCGTCAGCCAGCCCCTGATTCTTGCGTTGGAGGTATTCCTTCTTCTTGGCGTTCGTCTCGGTCTTGTTCTTGCCATAGAAGTACATGCGCTTGACAGAACCATCGGCGTTCCTGCCGACTGTCAGCGTGACCTGCACTCTGCCATCTGACCTGCCCTTCTTCTTCGCCTTTTTCTGCTTCTCGCTCATGGTGTACCTCAGAAGTCGAACTCGAAAATGCCTTCAACTCGCTTGCCGGATGCTGTTGCAGTATCGACCACATACTTGCCCAGCATGTGCTCGCCGTTCTGACCGATGACTTGCCTTGCAGTTTCAGACTGAAGACTCGGTATCGAAGTTGACACGGTGAGCTCGTAATGCCCACTGAGAGGATCGCCCTTGTTTGTGAACCCTGAGCTCGTCGCCTTCCCGGCGCTGACTATCGCCTTGTCCTGAGCCATGAACCCTTCCTGAGTCAAAGTCAGCATGAACTCAGTTTCGTCCGGCATGTTGGTCTGGATTTCAAAGAAGACAACTCCTGACTCTGCTCTGGAAGCGACCTCAAGAGCGACCTCGAAGTCCTTGCCCTCTGGCTGCTTGCCGCTTCCTGATCCTGCTGCGAGAATGATTACAAAAGCAAGCAACAGCAAGCTCCAGACAGGAAACTTCCACACCTTCTTGCGAAGAAAAGCGAATGGTGTGCGCTTTCTGTCTACTGATTTCGCTTGTTTGTAGCTGTTTTCAGATGCTTGTCGCCTTCTGTACTGATTCCCACATGAAGGGCATTTGAAAGAATCCAGCTTCAGAAGATTCACCGGGATTTCCTGCCCGCACTTCCTGCACTTCATAGCATATCCTCCATCATCTGTAAGCATTTGCAAACACATTCCTTCATATTAAAGTATCTGTTTGCAAATGTCCCCGTTATTCGTATTCGATATTCGTATTCGTATTCGATATTCGTTTATATGCGGTGTACTCTGAAGAGCACACCGCTCATCTTCGGTTCTTGTATTCTGATAGATCAATGATTCTAAGATGATGATCGCTGCGTGTTCCTCGCCATGTTCGACATCCAGATGCAGGTCTGGGAGGACATGAAGAAGGTCGAAAACAACACCATCTGGGTCGCCACCACCCAGTACACCAAGGAGCAGGAGCGGAGCATGTGCGAGATCGTCAAGGTCTTCACCGGAAGCTATCCCGTCTATGGCTCTGGCGACCTGAAGCAGGAGTACTACCCGGACTGAAAGGAGAGATCAGAATGACCCTGCATCCAGAATTTGTAAGGCTCATCGAGGGGTGCAGAACCTCAAAGCAGGTGTATGACCTGCTTGACATCAACTGCATCAAGGTAGTCAGAAATGACAGCGAGGAAGTTGGCTGCTTCTCCATCTGGCTGGATGACACCACCCGGATCTACAAGCCGCACAAGTCCAAGACCATGAAGGTTCAGAACCATAGCAAAGTTGAGATGAAGTACTCCGGAATCCCGGTCTACTTTGGAAGCTGAAAGGAGAGATCAGAAATGGCGAAGACGTGGGCACAGGAAACAATCGAGGAGCTCAATGCCAAGGGCAGAGAGAACTGGACTCCGGAAGACTGGGAAGCCTACAGCTACATCTGCTGCGTCAATGCTGAGTCGGACTACTACAACTCGCTCGACTGAAAGGGGTGCACAATGAAAGTCTACCGCTACTACTGCCAGTTCAGGCCTCCTATGCCGGGGGCCATACCTCGAAATTCGGTGGTGAACACTGCCAGCTTCGACTACAAGCAGTCCTTCAATGGAATCGGCTGTTGGGGCTGGGTTGAATACAGCCGTGAGCTGACAGAGAAGGAGATCAGCGACTACGAACTTGTGGCATCGCCAAACAACCCTCTGGATTATAAAGACTGAAAGGAGAATCTGCATGAATGACCCAAGAACGGATTGGCTCTGCGCCATCCTCGGCTGTGGATGTGCCGACATCAGCCTGATTGAGCACACCACCTACTGCTACGACGATGTGCTCGTTGAGCTGGCTCAGAGAGGCTGCCGGCTCACCCTTGCCAGCCTCTGCAATGGCATCATCTGGCTCGGCAAGAAGGAGATGCAGGAAGCCATCGACCAGCGGATCGCAGAACTTGAAGAAGCCCTCATCGAGTGCGAGCTGCACATGACCCCGGAGTACCGGGCTCTGCTGACCGTGAACCCGGAGGAAGACATCAAGATGGACTTCAACTACCTTGACATGCACGTCATCCTTGAGAGCAACGCCAGCCTGTACTTGGAGTACCTGATGGATGAGTGCGAGCAGTTTCAGGATCACACAGGATTTGGATTGGAGGGCGATGAAGAATGAGCAAGACAATGAAGAAGGGCGGCAACAAGGCAAGCACCGTGGAGTGGTCTGCGAGGACCCTGAGCATCGGAACTCAATTCCCTTGGTATGTGATGGAGAACGAGGCCAGAGGCCACACCATCGCCGTCTCGGAAACCCATCTCAAGTGGTACATGCAGCAGGGCTACAAGGCGAAGGCTGCCTACTACAAGGGCGAGCGATACAAGAACATCTACAACCTCGGCGGCAAGCTCCAGTTCGTGATGTAGCTGACCACATGGCCTGACCACATGCTGACCACATGTTAGAAATTCGGATAGGCCAGAGTGGACATAAAAGACCAACTGAAAATCTGCCTGAAGGCATGAAGAAGCCCCGGAACCCGCTGATTTGCAGTGATTCCGGGGCTTTGTTCTGGTCTGGGTGGAGAGATTTGAACTCTCGGCCTCTTGAACCCCATTCAAGCACGCTACCAAACTGCGCTACACCCAGATATTCGGTGGCGGGGCGATCACGCCTCGACAACGTCTAAGATTATACTGCCTTTTTCGCGTTTTGTCAAGGGTGTTTTTTGTTTTGGGCGGGGGCGGGGTGTAAATTTTTGGGCAAATATGATGGAGAACAAATGTAAAAACCGGGTTGTCAAGCGGGGCAAGATATGGTATCCTTGAGGCAGGAGATATTGCGATACATATAGGGTATGGCGCGATACGAAGGACGAGGAGGGCGAGCGATGATCCCGGACAGGTTATTCGACGCGGCGCTGGCGTACAAGCGGGCGAAGCTATGGAGGAAGCTATACGACAGCGAGCTCTTCGGCGTGCGGTTCGCGGACGGCGAGGTGGGCTACTGCTGCGTCATGGGGAAGATCGGGGAGCTGACGGCGCTGGCGGTGTACCCGGGACAGACGGGGCTGGACAGCATGCGGCGGCTCACCGACGACGCGGACGGGGCGGACATGCTCGACCGATGGGAGCGCATGCACGGGCAGGACTGCCTGATGCTGTCGCTGGAGACGAAGGACCGCCTGCTGCCGCGGGACCGGGAGGAAGTGGCGGACTACTGCCGGCGCAAGGGCGTGGCTCTGCGGGGGCCGAACGCCTATCCGCACTTCGAGCGGTTCCGGCCGGGGCGCGAGCGGTGGTACCTGGAGGACGCGGAGGACCAGCGGCGCATGCTCGACGGGCTGGAGGCGGCCTGCGAGGTGGCGCGGGCGCTGGGCGGCTGGCGAAAGGGCGCGGCGTTCACCCAGGGGCCGTTTTACGACCGGGAGATCCCGCTGCTGGTGCGCGAGGGAGACGGCTGGCGCTGGGAGCGGCACGCGCTGCCGCCGCGGGCGGCGGAGGACTATCCC
>JAFUWR010000347.1 GCA_017471125.1 Clostridia bacterium
GCGGTGACGCCCACGGCCTTGTCGCCGTCCATCAGCAGGCCCGTGGCGGTGGTGTTGAAGATCACCTCGACGCCCGCGTCCGCCAGCGCCTTGTTCCACAGCTCCACGCGCTCGTCCAGCGCGTTCTTGATCAGGTGGAAGCCGCCCTTCTCCTCGAAGAACGGGGTCTCGAAGCGGAAGTTCGCCTCCATCATGTCGTAGCCGATGTTCACGAGCTGCTCCACGGAGTTCTTGCTCTCCTCTAGGCAGCGGTGCATCAGCGCCGGGTTGGGCGTCCAGTGGGTGTAGTTCATGACGTGCTGGAACACCTCGTCCACCTCGAGGGTGGTGCCGCCCTCGCGGGCGTGGAGCACGGAGGTGTCCACGGCGAACGGGCCGGAGACCTTGATGCCGTTGACGCCGGCCACGCTGCCGGCCTTCTCCAGCGTCACGACCTTCTTGCCCTGCTGGCCCGCGGTGATGGAGGCCATGAAGCCCGCCGCGCCGCAGCCGATGACGCACACGTCCGCGTCGTAGGTCTCGTCCGCGCCGGAGGTGGGGGTCACGGTCTTGGCCAGCCAGGCGTCCTTGTCGCCGCCCGCCTGGGCCACGCAGTCCGCGATGGCCTCCTTCACGGCCCGGGAGGAGTTCGTCGCGCCGGTGATGGCGTCCAGCCCGCCGGCCTGGTTCTCGATGATCGCCGGGATCAGCTGGTCCTGCACCTGGCTGAACAGGATCGGGGTCTCCTCCTGGGAGATGATCTGCACGTCCGTCAGGGCCGTCTCGCTGAAGGTGCACTCCACGGTGACGTAGCTCAGGTTGCCGTAGGCCGTCGCCTGGTAGGTGCCGGGCTTGTAGGTCGCGGCCTCCGCCAGCGCCATGCCGCCCAGTCCCAGCGCCGAGGTCGCCGCCAGGCCCAGACCGGCCGCCGCGGTGCCCTTCAAGAATTCACGCCTGGAGAGTTCACGCTTTGCCATAGGGATCCTTCCTTTCATTAACTCGATAATACTATTATAACAGATTTACTACATAAATTCAAGCCCATATAATATCGAAGGATCGTCATACGGATGTCACGCGCGTCGATTGACAGCCATATTTCGATTTGTTATAATCAGCATAGCATATTATAGGTATATATCAGGAGGTCCAGCATGCCGGGACAATACAGGAGACCGACCTTTTCCCGCGCCCGCCAGCGGGCGCTCAGACGTCGGCGGATGATCACGGCGGGCATCGCCCTGGCGGCGGCGCTCTTGTTGGTGATCGGCGTCGCACTGGTGGTGAACCGCAGCCACTCGACAGACCGGGCGGTGCCCGCGATAGCGGCGACGGCCACCCAGGAGGTGCCGCAGGACGTGTTGCTTGATGGATCAGGCGACGGCTCTACCACCGTCACCGAGCGGATGACCGAGGAGGCCCTGGCCACTCCGACGCCCACGCCGTCCCCGGAGCCCACGCCGTTCACCCCCACGCCCTCGCCCACCCCGGACGTGGAGACCGGCAGCAAGCGCGCCCTGTCCCGGCCCACCCCCACCGCGCCGGGCTTCATCCCGGTCTTCTCCAAGGCGGACACCGACGAGAACATCATCGCCATCACGGTGGACGACTGCTTCCAGGCCCAGAACCTTCAGAAGATCGTGGACACGGCCATCGCCAACGGCGGCAAGCTGACCATCTTCCCCATCGGCGAGAACGCCATCAAGGAGGCCCAGGCCGCCACCCTCAAGTACGCCTGGGAGCAGGGCTTCGAGCTGGAGAACCACACCTACACCCACAGCGGCCTCTACAACAGCACCGACGAGCGCCTGGCCGAGCAGGTGTACGGCCAGCAGATGGCCCTGAGCAGCATCCTCGGCGTGGAATACCACTGCCACTTCCTGCGGCCCAAGGGCGGCGACGCCCGCCGCGACCAGCGCATGCAGATGTACGCCCAGCAGTTGGGCTACTACGGCATCGCCCACTGGAGCTGCGCCGGGTCCACCAGCACCGACAAGGAGATCGCCAAGGCCCTGAAGCCCGGCGCGATCTACCTGTTCCACACCACCAACAACGACTGGGACAAGCTGGAGCGGTTCATCCCCTGGGCCGTGCAGCAGGGCTATCAGCTCGTGACCTTGAACGAGATGTTCGACTACCCCGACAACGAGACCAGCCCCCTGACCATGGACCCCCAGGACTACCCCATCCCCACCCTGGCCCCCTACGAGGTGGTGTACACCTCCATGAAAAAGACCACCTACTCCTGGTACGCCTACCTGCTCCAGCAGAAGCTCATCGAGCTGGGCTACCTGACCGGCGAGCCCGACGGCGTCTATGGCCCCGGCTGCGGGGCCGCAGTCATGGCCTACCAGCGCGACCATAACCTCGAGGCCACCGGCGTCGCCGACGCGGACCTGGTGAGGAGCATCATCGAGGGGACGTAAGGCAGTAGGCAGTAGGCAAATCGTTCGAGGCACCAGGCACCAGGCATCAGGCACCAGTCCAATGCCCGCCATTCCGTAGGGGCGCTGCCCCCAGCGCCCGCCTCGTCCCCCGTAGGGGCGGCGTTGCGCCGCCCGAGACCTCATCCGTCATTTGCTCCGCAAATGCCACCTTCCCCAGAGGGGAAGGCATAGCGCACGGGGCCAAAAGCCTTCCCCTTTGGGGAAGGTGGCCGAGCGAAGCGAGGTCGGATGAGGTTAGCCTTCCCCCGATGGGGAAGGTGGATCGACCGAAGGTCGAGACGGATGAGGTCCCCCGCCCATCAAAAAACGGAACCGTTCGCGTGAACGATTCCGTTTTTGATTTCCCCTATCAGTCGTCGATGATCCTGCGGCCCCACAGGAAGTTGCGGGTGTAGTAATCCTGGTCGATGCTGGTGATGATGACGCCGTTGCCCGCGGAGGAGGCGTGGATGAACTGGCGCTTGCCCAGGTAGATGCCGGTATGGCCGGTGGCCCCGCCGGAGCCGCTGCTGGTGAAGCACACCACGTCGCCGCGGCGCAGGTCGCCCCAGCCGATCATCTCGTAGTTGTTGTCCGCGCCCTGCTTGTAGGAGCTGTCCTTGAGCTTGATGCCCGCGCCGTAGTAGAAGGCCCAGTACACCAGGCCGCTGCAATCGAAGCCCTTGGGGCTGGCGTTCTTGTAGCCGCCGGCGTACACGTAGGGCATGCCCAGCTGGCTCTCGGCCAGGGCGATGACGTTCTCGATGTCGTCGTTGTCGGAGTAATCGGCGTCCGGCTCCGCGTACTTCTTGTCCTTGACGGTCAGGGTGGCTGTGGCGGTCATGCCGTTGTACACGGTGGCGGTGATGGTCACCGTGCCGGCGGAGACGCCGGTCACCACGCCGTCGGCGTCCACGGAGGCGACGGAGGGATTGGAGCTCTTGTAGGTCACCACGCTGCCCACGGTGCCGCTGGCGGCCTTGACCTTGTACTGACCCACCTGGCCGATGGACAGCGTGCCGGAGGCGGGGCTCAGCGAGAGGCCCGAGGGCGCCTTGGACACGGTCACCTTGCAGTTGGCGGTCAGGCCGTTGACGGTCTTGGCAGTGATGGTGGCGCTGCCGGTGGCGAGGCCGGTCACCACGCCGCTGCCGTTGACGGAAGCGATCTGCGCGTTGGAGGAGCTCCAGGTCAGGGCGGTGTTCGCGCCGTCCACGGCGGTGATCTTCGGCAGGATCGTGTAGCTCTCGCCCACGCCCACGGTGGCGGAGGTCTTGGTCATGGCGATCTTGGTGGGCACGGCCACGACCCTGACGGTGTAGGTGTTGCTGCCGCTGACGCCGTTGTGGGTGGTCACGCCCACCACGGAGGTGCCCACGGCCACGCCGGTGATCTCGCCGGTCTCGGTGTTCAGGTCGATGTACTGCGCGCCGGACAGGATGCGGAAGCTCAAATCGGCGGCGGCGGCGCTGCCGTCCGCGGCCTTGACGTTGACCGCCGGGGTCACGCTCTGCTTGGTGCTCAGGGTGACGGAGGTCTCGCCGAAGGAGGCCGACACCGGGGTGCCGGTGACGTTGACGGTCACGCTGGCGGTCAGGCCGTTATAGGTCCTGCCGGTGACGGTGGCCCGGCCCACGCCCACGGTGGTCAGCAGGCCGGTGGCGCTCACCCGAACGACGTCGGTGTTGCTGGAGGTGTAGGCCACGTCCGCGGCCGCGCCCTTGGTGACGGTGCTGACGAGCTGGAACTGCATGCCGCCCGCGCTCAGCGAGACGGTGGCGGGCTCGATGCCCAGCGTGGTGGGGGCCTTGGTGACGGTCACCTTGCAGGTGGCCTTCATGCCGTTGGACGCCTTGGCGGTGATGGTGCAGGAGCCCTTCTTCAGGGCGGTCAGCGCGCCGGTCACCTCGTCCACGGCCACGATCTTCTTGCCGGAGGTGGTCCAGGTCAGCCCGCCCGCCAGGGACTGCTCGCCGTCCTGGTAGGTCATGATGGCCTCGAGGGCCGCGTGGCTCTCGCCCTCGCCCATGCTCAGCTTGCTCGGCATGGTCAGGGACTTGGCCTTGGCCTTGACGGTCACCTTGCAGGGCGCGCCGGTCACGCCGTTGTGGGTGCGGGCGTTGATGTAGGCCACGCCCTTGGACACGGCGGTGACCACGCCGGTCTTGGCGTCGATGGTCACGCAGCCGGGATTCGGCGAATCAGATGTCACGAAATATGTAAGGGTCGTCAGGGTCTCGTTGCCCGCGGCGGTGGCGGCCGCGGCCTTGAGGGTGCCCTTGTCGCCCATGCCCAGGGCCATCTCCGCGGCGCTCAGCGTCACCCGGCCCGGCTCGCCGTACACGGTCACCGCGCAGGTGGCGGTCTTGCCGTTGTTGGTGGTGGCGGTGATGGTGGCGGTGCCCTCGCCCACGCTGGTGACGACGCCCGCGCCGTTCACGGTGGCGACCCGGGTGTCGCTGGAGGTGAAGCTCACGGTGCCCACGCTGCCGGAGGGCAGGGTGGCGGTCAGCGCGTCGCTCATGCCGCCCGCGCCCAGCTTGAGGGCCGTGGGCTTGAGGGTCACCTTGGTGGGGGCCTTCTTGACGGTCACCTTGCAGGTGGCCTTCTTGCCGTTGGAGGTGGTGGCCGTGATGACGGAGGTGCCGGTCTTGACGGCGGTCAGCAGGCCGTTTTGGTCGATGGACACGATCTTCGGCTTGCTGGACACCCACTCGATCTCCGCGGAGCAGGCGCTCTCGCCCGCGGGCGGCACCAGGGTGGCGCCGACGGCCTGGGTCATGCCCACGCCCAGGGTGACCGTCGCCGCGCCCAGCTTGATGTCGGTGGGCAGGGCGACCACGCTCACCGCGCAGGTGGCGGTGGCCCCGTTGGCGGAGGTGGCCCGGATGACGGCGCTGCCGGAGGCCAAGCCCGTGATCTCGCCGGCGGGCGTCACGCTCACGCACTTCGGGTTGGCGGAGGAAGCGTCCACGGTGTAGGTCAGGCCGGCCAGGGTCTCGTTGCCGTTGGAATCGTAGGGCACGGCGCTGACCGTCTTGGTCTCGCCGGTGCCGACGTTGATGCTGTTGGTGGAAAAGCGCACGCTGGACGGCGCGCCCAGCACGGTCACCGGGCAGGTGGCGAACACGCCGTTGTAGGCGGTGACGGTGATGACGGCGCTGCCGCTGTCGTGGGAGGTCACCACGCCGTTCTGGTCCACGGTGGCGACGTTGGGATTATTGGTAGAATAGGTCACGGTGCCGCAGGCGAAGCCGCTGGGCACGGTGTAGGCGATCTGCCCGGTGGCGCCGCCGTAGCCCAGCTTCATGCCGGCGGGCTCCAGCGTCAGCGCGGTGGGCGCCTTCTTGACGGTCACCTTGCAGGTGGCCTTCTTGCCGTTGCGGGACTTGGCGGTGATGGTGGCGGTGCCGGCCTTGACGGCGGTGACGAAGCCGTTCTGGTCCACGGTGGCGACCTTACTGCTGGAGGACCAGGTGATGTAGGAAGCGCTGTCCTCGGGGGTGATGGTGTAGCTGAGGCCCGAGAACGTCTCGCCCACGCCGAGGGTGCCCTTGGCGATGTTCATGGTGAGCTTGGTGGGCTCCTTGGGCACGGTGACCGCGCAGGTCTGGGTCTGGCCGTTGTAGGTGACGTCGATGTTGACGGAACCGGCCTTCACGGCAGTGACGACGCCCTGGGCGTTCACCTTGGCGATGGCAGTCGCGCCGCTCTTGAAGGTGAGCTTGTCGGCGGGGATGTCCGCGCCGCTCAAGTCCTTCGCCGTCAGCGTATGGGTGCCGGAGACCAGCAGCGTGACCGCCGTGGTGTCCAGCGCGAAGCCCGCGCCCTGGGCGTCGTCCGCGGTGAGCTCCGCCTCGGCGGTGAGCGTCTCGCCGTCCTCGGCCTCGGTCACGTCCTCCACGAACGGTTCGACCGCCGGGTCGGGGACCTCCGCCCCCTCGTCCTCCAGCGCCACCGTCAGCCCCTCGGCCTCGACGTAGGTGGCCAGGCCCACATAGGGCTCGATGCCATCCTCCTCGGCCCAGGCAGCGCCCAGGCCCGCCGTCGTCTGCGTCAGGATCAGTATCAGCGCGAGCGTCGCGGTCAACCATCGCTTCATATTCATGAACGCCTCCAGATTATGTCAATTATTCTATCGGCCTATGTAAACACGATCGAATTTATTTTACCACATATCGGATCAAATATCAACATTTTGTAACAAATTGCTGTGTCAAATCTGTGTCAACAAGCGGTTTTTTCAGAAAAACGCGCTTATTTTATTCCACCGCCGCGCCCTGCCCCGCCCCACATATGGCAAAAGTGTTAAGCGGTTTACCGAAATGTAAGGTTGAAATCCGGCGGCCCATGCCTTACAATGGAAGCATCATATAGTGAGGAGTGGATAGACCATGAGAGCGCTTTTCATCGGCGGCACGGGCAAGATCAGCGCGGCCATCACCCGGCGGCTGGCGGCGGACCCGGCCTGGGAGGTCTGGCTTTTGAACCGGGGCAACCGGCCCGGCGCGGTCCCCGAGGGCGTCCGGCAGATCGTCGCGGACATCAACGACGAGGCCGACGTGCGGGCGAAGCTGGGCGACATGACCTTCGACACCGTCTGCGAGTTCATCGGCTTCACGCCCGACCAGGTCGAGCGCGACTACCGGCTGTTCAACGGCCGCACCCGCCAATATATCTATACGTCCTCCGCGTCGGCTTATCACAAGCCCGCGGCGGGCTACATCATCACCGAGGGCACGTCCCTGGCCAATCCCTACTGGCAGTATTCCCGGGACAAGATCGCCTGCGAGGGATTCCTGATGGCGAAGTACCGGGAGGAGGGCTTCCCGGTGACCATCGTGCGGCCCAGCCACACCTACGACGAGCGGGCCGTGCCGGTGGGCCTCCACGGGCGCAAGGGCTCCTGGCAGGTGATCGAGCGCATGCGCCAGGGCAAGCCGGTGATCGTCCAGGGCGACGGCAGCAGCCTCTGGACGCTGACCTTCAACGAGGACTTCGCCATCGGCTATACCGCCCTGATGGGCAACCGCCACGCCGTCGGCGAGGCGTTCCAGATCACCGGCGACGAGACGCTGACCTGGGACCAGATCTACCACACCGTCGCCGACGCGCTGGGCGTGCCCTACAAGCCCTGCCACGTCTCCAGCGACTTCCTCGCCGCCGCCGGAGCCAAGTACGGCTACGACGACTTCGGGGGCAACCTCATCGGCGACAAGGCCGTGTCGGTGGCGTTCGACAACGCCAAATTGAAGCGCCTCGCGCCCGACATGGCCACCCACATCCCCTTCCACGTCGGCGTGCGCCGCGCCCTCGACTACATGCTCGCCCACCCCGAGTGCCAGGTCCTCGACCCCGAGTTCGACGCCTGGTGCGACCGGGTCGTCGCGGCCGTGGAGCGGGCGAAGGAATGGGTCTGACAAATCCGTTCCGTTTTCGGCGACAAAAAAAGCGCTCAACCGTGCAAAGCAAGCAGCTGAACGCAAGCGGGAGTGGATGTGCTCCTTGAAAAAATATTATAGTCACGACCGACCGGTTTGTCATTACAAAATCGTTAAAAGTGTGGAATGTTCGTGGCGGAGGGATGGTCATGCGGCGGGTGCTGGACGAGGGGCTCATCTATGAGATACTCTCCGTGGTCGGGGAGATACCGCCCGGGCGCGTGGCCTCCTACGGCCAGATCGCCCGGCTCATCGGCAGGGATGATAACGCCCGGCTGGTGGGCAGGGTGCTGAGCATGGCCGAGTTCTACGGCGACTACCCCTGCCACCGCGTGGTCAACTGCGCCGGACGCCTCGCGCCCCGCTTCCCCGAACAGGCCGACCGCCTGCGGGACGAGGGCGTGCCCCTGCTCCCCAATGGGCGCGTGGACATGCGGCGGTATCAGTGGGAGGCGTGAGCCGCGCTATCTTTTCTTATTGAACGCCTCGAGCTGGCCGCCGTCGCTCAATTCCGCGCAGCGCTTCCAGTAGTCCAGCTTCGGCAGCAGCGCCTTCATATACGCCCGAGCCTGGTCCTCGGTGAAGTTTTCGCCCGTCATGTGCCCCACGCAGACGTCGATCAGCGCGACACCGCCTGCCGCGTCACGTAGACCTTCTCCGCCAGCGCGTCCTGGGACAGGCCGTGCTTCGTCCGCAGCCCGTAGATCACGTCCTTCGTATCCATGGGATCACCTCCTGACGCCCATTATACCACCGCCGCGCGCCCGTGAAAAGCAACCCGGCGTTGCCCCCGTCGGAGACAGCCGCTTCGCGGTCAATAGGCGTCGCTCAGCAGGAAGTCGGCGACGTGCATCACCCGGATGCCCTCGTGGTTGCCGTCCGCGAAATCATCCGTGCGCAGGACGTACTTGGGGTAGTTGTCCCGGATCTCGAGCAGCCGGTCGAACTCGCGCTTCTGGGTGGCCGGCTCCACGATGCGCTCCGCGACCTGGACGTACAGCTTGTCGTTTTGCTTCGAGGCCACAAAATCGACCTCGCCATTCGGGGTCTTGCCGATGTTGACGGCGTAGCCCCTGCGCCGCAGCTCCAGGTAGACGACGTTCTCCAGCATCGCGGCTACGGTGTTCGGATCATAGCCCAGCACCGCGTACAGCAGCGCGGGGTCGGCGAGGTAGAACTTCTCCTGCGTCTTGAGCGGCTCCTTCCCCTTCAGGTCGTAGCGGGAGCAGCGGTGGAGCAGGAACGCTTTCTCCAGCTTCTCGAGGTAGGCGTACACCGTCTCCTCGTCCAGGGCACGGCGCTCGGACTTCAGGTACTTTGCGATGGAGGCCGCGGAGAAGGTGTTGCCCACGTTGGAGAAGGTGTACTTCACCACGCGCTCCAGCTGGTCGACCTTGCGTATCTCGTTGCGCCGGACGATGTCGGTGAATATGACCGTGTTGTAGATGTCGTGGACGATGGTGTAGGCGTCGTCCCGGGCATAGTCCTGCAAGTGGACGACCGGGAAGCCGCCGTACTGGATGTACCGGGGCAGCTCCAGGCGCGGGGCCTGCACGTCGGCATACCGGCCCTTGAAGGTCAGGTATTCCGCGAAGGACAGCGGGTAGATCTCAAAGGACACGTAGCGCCCGGTCAGATAGGTCGAGATCTCCGAGGACATCATGCGGGAGTTGGAGCCGGTGACGTAGATGTCCACGTCCGCCTCCTGCATCAGCGAATTGACGACCTTCTCCCAGCCCGCGATCTCCTGCACCTCGTCCAGGAAGATGTAGGTCCTTCCACCCCCGGCGGCGGCGAGCAGCATCTCATAGAGCGCCTTCGCCGTCAGCCCGTCGTACTTCATGGAATCGAAGCGATAGCTCGATATGCGCTCGGCGGGAACGCCCCTCTTCTTGAGCGCCTCCATCAGCATGAGCAGTATCGTGGACTTGCCCGAGCGGCGGATGCCGGTGATCACCTTGACCAGCGGCGCGTCCGCGAAACGCAGTATGGCATTGACATATGCGGGCCTGTCGAACATGACGAACACCTCCCATAGACAGCTTATCCGAATTTGGAGCGAAAGTCAAGCATTTATCGGAGTATGTTCGGAAAAGCATCGATTTTATCACACTGTTTCGGATTTGATTGCTCGCGATGGGATCGTTCGTCCAGGCGGACCCTAAGGCATGGCGTCGGCCCCTGGCCGCCGCGGCCTTCGGCCGAACCCCACCGCTCGCAGGCTCGCGATGGGGTCCGATCATCCCCTCGGACGCACATAAAAACCCGCCACCCCATGAAAGGGTGACGGGTTTTTAAGCGGACCCTAAGGGATTCGAACCCCTGACCTTCTGGTCCGTAGCCAGACGCTCTATCCAGCTGAGCTAAGGGACCACACTCTCGCAAAGTGCTTAATTATAATACACCCAAACGGGGCATTTGTCAAGGTCTTGGATTGTAAATATTTGCACGACGCGGCGGTATCGTGTATAATAGAGCCATCAGGAAGGAAGGGGTGGACGGGCATGAAGGGCATCGTGATACTCACGGGGGGCACCAGCGGCATCGGGCTGGCGACGGCAAAGCAGTTGGAGGCGATGGGCTACCGGGTCTACGAGTTCAGCCGCCGGGCGTCGGACGCGCCGGACCACATGCGGGTGGACGTGACGGACGAGGCGGCGGTCAGGGCGGCGGTGGACGAGGTGATCGCCCGGGAGGGCCGGGTGGACATCCTCATCAACAACGCGGGCTTCGGCATCTCCGGGGCCATGGAGTTCACCACATCGGAGGACGCCCACCGGCTGATGGAGGTCAACCTGTTCGGCATGGACAACATGATCCGCGCCGTGCTGCCCCACATGCGGCGGGCGGGCCGGGGGCGCATCGTGAACCTGTCCTCGGTGGCGGGGGTGTTCGCCATACCGTTCCAGGCGTGGTACTCCATCTCCAAGGCGTCGGTGCGGGCGCTGACGATGGCGCTGGCCAACGAGGTCGCGCCCTACGGCGTGCAGGTGACCAGCGTGCTCCCCGGCGACATCAGGACCGGCTTCACCACCGCCCGGAAGAAGAGCGACGCGGGCGACCAGGAATACGGCGGCAGGATCGCCCGGTCGGTGGCCCGGATGGAGAAGGACGAGCAGAACGGCATGTCGCCCGAGGCCGCGGCCCGGACCGTCGTGCGCGTGGCCACGAAGCCCGGCGGCGTCAAGCCCTACTACACCATCGGCTTTACCTATAAATGCCTGGTGTTCCTGGATCGCGTCCTGCCCTGCGGGCTGGCGCGGCGGCTGCTGTACCTGCTGTACGCGAAATGACCCCCGGCGCGGGATTTTACCCCCCGCGCCTTGTTATCCCCCATCATATCGTGTATAATGGGGCTGTATTTCACATGACGAGGTGCTATCCATGGATTTCAAACTTGCCGTTGCCAACGAGATCATGAACGCCATCGGCGCGACCTACGGCGAGGTCGCCGTCGCGGCCCCGGACATCGCCGCCGCGCTGGAGATCCCCCCGGACACCGCCATGGGCGACTACGCCTTCCCCTGCTTCAAGCTGGCGAAGCCCCTGCGCAAGAACCCGGCGATGATCGCCGAGGCGCTGGCCGGGGCGATCGACGCGGATTTCCTGTCCAAGGTCGAGGCGGTGAAGGGCTACCTGAACTTCTTCATCGACCGGGCCACCTACGCGGAGAAGGTCATCGGCCAGGCGCTCAAGGACGGCGAGCGCTACGGCGCGGACGATTCCGGCGCGGGCAAGACGGTGGTGCTGGACTACTCGTCCATCAACATCGCCAAGCGCTTCCACATCGGCCACCTGTCCACCACGATGATCGGCAACTCCCTCTATCGCCTGCACAAGTTCTTCGGCTGGAACGCGGTGGGCGTGAACCACCTGGGCGACTGGGGCACCCAGTTCGGCAAGATGATCGCGGCCTACAAGCGCTGGGGCGACCACGACACCGTGGCCGCGGGCGGCGTGGACGAGATGGTGAAGCTGTA
>JAFUWR010000348.1 GCA_017471125.1 Clostridia bacterium
CCTTTTTGGCTTCCATTCGTATATCCCCCTTGCATTATAGACAAATAATCAGGATCGCTCCCACGCCGCAGGCAACGACGCCCGCGAGGCGGACGAGCGGCCTGCGCCGCGCGGCGACGGCGGCGACGAGGCCCGCGGCCATGACGGCCAGCCCGGCCCAGTTGACGGGCCTGAGCATCGGCGGCTTCAGCGTCCCGGCCTCCATATGGGTAAACAGGAACCACGCGCCCACGGCCACGACGATGGCCGGCAGGACCAGCAAGCGCCTGTGTTCTCCCGACATGCGCACACCTCCCATACATGAAAACGCGGAGCACCCACCCCAAAGGGCGGAATGCTCCGCGGTACCACCTTTTTCCATCCCGACAGTTTCGTCGGGACCTCTCCGCGCGCTATGGGGCGCGACCCCGGCGGGCTAATCCGTTCACCCGGCCCGTCTCCAAAGCGACCTTCGTCCGAACCGTTCCGAGCGGCCTTCCAGCCCAGGGCCACCTCTCTGCGCGGTTTGATCCGGATTACTCCTCTTTGTCATCGACAGGATACATTATAACACCAGCCCGCTGCCCGCGTCAATCGACTTTGCGGAGGTTTAACGCAGATCCATGACGCGCTCGGGATAGTTGCTGAGGATGTAGTCCACGTCCGCGTCGATGCACTTCTCGATGTCGGACACGCTGTCCGGCGTCCAGGCGCTGATCTCGTATTCCAGATCGTGGAGCTGCTCCACGCGGGCCTCGGTGATCTGGGCCTTGTTGGTCACCAGGATCTTGATGTGCAGCTTCTCGGCCTTCTTGAGGGTGGAGGAGCTGGTCGGGTTGGTGCCGGACTCCAGGGACAGGCCCAGTATGGCGTCGGGATCGGCCTTGTAGACGGCCTTCAGCGGCGTCTCATAGAAGCCGAAGTAGATGGTGCGGTCCTCGAGGCCGTACCTGCGCACCGCCTCGACGCACTTCTTGCCGTCGGCGCTGGTCTTGAGCTCCAGGTGCAGCTTCAGATCGGTCTGGGCGATCACCTCGAGCGCCTCGTCCAGCGTGGGGATGGAGGGCTTCTTCTTGCGGATGTCGGAGAACTTGGTGCTCTTGATGGTGTACTTCTTGGAGCCCACGTAGAACGTGGTGTCGTGGTTGACCACCTGCACGCCGTCCTTGGTGGAGTGGACGTCCAGCTCCACGCCGTCCGCGCCGATCTCGTCGGCATACCAGAACGCCTCGAGGGTGTTCTCCTCGATGCCCGTGCCGCCGATGCCGCCGCGATGGGCGATGGCCTGCACGCTGGAGGGGATGCGCTCCACGGTGATAAGGCAGCTCTCGGACAGCTCGCCCGCGGTGACGGTCATCACCGTCACGCCCTCGGCCAGGCCCTTGACCTTGCCGTTGGACCAGGACGCGATGCCGGTGGGCTCGAAGGTGGTCTTGACCACGCCCTGGTAGGCCCGGTCGCTCTCGTCGATGACGCTCACGGGCAGCGCCGCGGTCTTTTTATAGGGCACGGTGACCTCGTCGGGGATGTCGATCTCCGCGGGACCCGCGATGACCGACACGGTGCAGGTCGCGGTCTTTTTGTTGAAGGTGCGCACGGTGATCTTGGCCGTGCCGGTGCCCACGCCGTACACGTAGCCCTCCTCGTCCACGTCGGCGACGGTGTCGTCGGAGGTCTCCCAGGTGTACTTGCCGTAGGTGTCCTTGGGCAGCGTGGCGATGAGCTGCTCCTCCTCGCCCATGCCCAGGGTCAGGGTCTTTTTGTCGAGGGTGATCTTGGAGGGGGCCTTCATCACGACCACGGGCACGTCGGCGGTGCAGCCGTTGTAGGTGCGCACGGTGATGATGGCGTTGCCCTTCTTGACGCCCTTGACCAGGCCGTCGGCGGTGACGGTGGCGTAGCTCTTCTTGCTGGTGGAGAAGGTCAGCCCGCCGGAGATCTCCTCCACGTCGGAGGTGACGGTGAGCTGCGCGGTCTCACCCGCGCCCAGCAGCAGGTCCTCGGGCTCGGCCTCGATCCACGTCGGGGCGGGCACGACGTCCACGTCGCACTCGCAGTAAGCGCCGTTGAAGCACTCAGCGGAGATGGTGCAGGAGCCGGGGGCCACCGCGTGCACCACGCCGCTGGGGGTGACGTAGGCCACGTCCTCGTCGCTGGACTCGAACACGGGGTTCGCGGTGGTCTTGGCCGGCACGACCACCTTGAGCTCATAGCTGCTGCCCGCGCCCAGGGACAGATAGTCCTTGTTGAAGGCGATGTCGCTGGGGGCGGCGGTGACGGTGATCTTGACGGTGGCGCTCTTGCTGTTGTAGGTGCTCACCTTGATCTTGGTGGAGCCCACGCCCACGGCGGTGACTTCGTTGTCGTCGTCGATCTGGACGATCTTGGCGTTGTAGCCGCTGAGCTTCACGGTGTTGGTCCAGCAGTCCTCGGGCGCGATGTCGTACTCGAGGTCGAAGGACTCGCCCAGCTGCTGGCTGGCGTCGTAGCCCAGGGAGATGGTCTTGTAGTTCAGGGTCACGGTCTTGGGGGCCTTCATGACGGTCACGTCGCAATAGTCCACCTCGTCGCCGCGCACGGCGGTGATGGTGCAGGTGCCGACCTTCACGCCCTTGACGGTGCCGTCCTTGGCGACCGTGGCGATCTTCTTGTTGGAGCTGGTGAAGGTGGGCATAGCGCCGCCCGCGGCGGGGTACAGCTCGTACTTCTCGCCCACGCCCACGTTGATCTCATGCTCGTCCAGCTCGAAGTCCTCGTCCAGGGACGGGGCGTCCTCCGCCTCGAGCACCTCAGCCTCGATGACCTCCTCCTCCGCGGCGTCCAGCGCCTCGGAGACCTCGCCCAATTCAAACTCCGTCTCCGCGACCGGCGCTTCTATGGCGTCCGCCTCGGCCAGAGCCATCGGGCACAACAGCGCCAGCACCGTGGCCAGCGCCAACAGTATGCGCAAGTACCGCCTGCTCTTGTTCATCCTTCGTGCTCTCCTCTCAATATCCGTCAAATTGGTTCCTGGGATCGCTGCTTCGGGGCGGCCTGTCGTCATCGTCCAGGTATTCGATTTCCAGGCGCTGGAAGGGCACCTCCTCCATGAAGTGCTCCGGCAGGAACCGGGTGCGGCGAAACTCGTCGTATTCCCGGCGGTGCTTGTCCAGCCAGATGGGGCGGGGGATGTCGAAATCCCGGCACAGCTCCGTCAGGGCCTCGTCCACGTCCTCATAGCGGCAGTCGACGGTCCCCTGGCGCTCGATGCGGTGTCTCATGATGATCCGCGCCCACAGCCTCGGCATTTTTTTACCTCCGTAGATATGAACGGACTATTACAGTTCTATCAAATATTATACTCTCTTCCGGACTTTTCCGCAACCGTCAAAAGTCATTTTTTGCCGTAATTTCTTCAAAATTCACAGAATTGCCCGATTTTTCCAGCCCGAAGTGCAGGTGCCAGGGCAGCGACGCCTCGCAGGCCGCGGAATCGCCCACCGCGGAGATGGTCTCCCCCGCCTTGACCGCCTGTCCGACCTCCACCAGCTTGAGCGTGGACAGGTTCGCGTAGGTGGAGACGTAGCCGTCCGCGTGCTCGATCTCGATCACGTTCCCCCACACGCCGTCCGACCAGGCGTCCGACACCACGCCGTCCGCGCAGGCGGCCACCGCCTCCCCCGCCGCGGCCGCGATGTCGATGGCCGGGTGGGTCTGCCACTGGCCCAGGTCGTCGCACCAGACGAGGCTGTCCCCGGCATACGCCCCGACGACCTCCCCCTCCACCGGCCACACGAACCGCACCGGTTCCTCCGTGGGCGCAGGCGTCGCCTCCGGCCAGACCACCAGCGCCGACAGCGGGTCCGGCGTCCCCTGGGCCATCACGGCCTGGGGCACGGCCCCCTCCACTCCAGTATCCCTGTTTCGGTAGGCATATGAGCCGATTCCAAGAAGCACCAACAGCAGCGCTAATGCGCCGTACCAAGCAATCCTTGACAAACCTATCTTTTTGATGATGTCCATGCGAAAAATCCTCCTTACGTCCCTATTATTGAACGCAAGGAGGATCGTTAATCGTACAACGTGAGTTTGGA
>JAFUWR010000349.1 GCA_017471125.1 Clostridia bacterium
GCTGTGTATCTCAAGGATACCGCAAGCACGCTGATCATGAACGCGGGCAGCGCCATCAGGAATTGCTCCGCGGGCACGAGCAACGGCGGCGCCGTCTGCCTCTACAACGGCACCTTCACCATGAACGGCGGCACGATCTCCGGCTGCTCGGCGGCCAGCGGCGGCGGCGTCTATGTGAACAACAACGGCAAGATCGAAATGAAGGGCGGCGAGATCACCGGCAACAACGCCACCAGCCAGGGCGGCGGCATCGCGCTGGTCCATGGCAGCGCCAGGGCGGTGTTCTCCGGCTACTGCGTCGTGACGGGGAATACCCTGAACGGCGCCCGCTGCAACGTCCAGTTCAACCAGGACAGCAACGCGCTCATCAATGCCGACGGCCTCGACGGCAGGTCCGAGATCGGCATTTACACGGTGGATTCGGGCAAAAACACAATCTACACTAACCACGGCAGCAAGGCCACGCCCTTCGGCACGCGGATGCAGGAAGAGGATAAGTTCTTCTGCTTTGTCAACGACCGCGATGTGACGCTGCATGGCGTCAAGGGCCCGGAGGAGGGCAGCCTGATCTACTGGGAGGGCCACCCCTTGCTCCGCGTGGAAAAGGCGGTTGCCAGCGACCGATCCGTGGACAAAAACGAGAGGTTCACATTCACCGTGCGGCTGACCTTCCCGGAAGAAAAGGCGGCCGACATGCTGAAGGACTATTTCAGTAAGTTGCACAACACCTATGGTGAAATGGACTTTGACCAGGCGGCAAAAGCCACGGTCACGCTCAAGGCGGGCGAATCCGTCACGGCTTCCCTCCCCTTTGATTTCTTTGAGAACCACGTAGCCTACGCCGTGACGGAGGAGCTTTCGGATGGCCAGCAGGAGGACTACACCACGACGTCCCAAAAGGACAACGGCACGGCTACTGAGAGCAGGGTCGTGGAAGGCTTGCTCGGCGAGAATATCTCGGAGGATTCCTTAAAGTCCACGTCTCTCTCCTTGGCAAGCTTCACCAACACCCGCGTGACGGGCGAGCTCACGATCTCCAAGCAGGTCACGAGCGTTCTTGAACTGGATAAGAGGGAGTCCTTCAGCTTCAAGCTGACGCTGGACGACATCACGATCAACAAGTCCTATCCCACTGTGGATGGTGATGAAGTGCCCGGCGAGCTGAGCTTTGCAAACGGCGTGGCGGAGTTTACCCTGAAGCACGGGGAGTCCATCACGGTCAAGGAATTGCCCACGGATATCAAGTACACCGTCGAAGAGGCGCTTACCGACATCCAGAAGACCGCTGTCCGTACAACAGTATCAAAGGACGGCGCGGAGCCTGTTTCCGCAATCAAGCAGGAGGGCGCCATCGGGGAGAAATCAACGACCGAGACGATCGAGGGTGTGGAAAAGACCGTCTACGCCTCTGAGGTGGCCTTCGAGAACACCTTCCTGGAGATCGTCTGCAAGATCACCAACCGCAGCCGCGAGCTGCTGTATATCCGGCAGGCGGATGGGAGCCTGACCGAGGCAGTCTTTGCGCATCTGGAAGATGCGTTCAACCAAATCAACTCCGGAAACCTCAGGACCTCCAAGAATGGTACGGTCTCGGGCACGCTGCGGATCGAGATGGTCGTTCCCAGCTATACCATGGAGGGGACCGCCACGCTGGACAGCGGCAAGACCGTGATCCTCTCCACCGCGCTGACGTCGGACGGGGACGGCTTCCCCTACAACAAGGGAGTCGACGACGGCAACGGCAACATCTCCGCCGTGAGCCGCGGATTCTCCGAGGGCAGCATGATTCAGGACAAAGGTGTGCTGACCCTCGACAGGATCGTTCTGGACGGCGCTTCAATCGCGGCCAGCGCCGGCGGCGGCATCGTGAATGTGGCCGGCGCGGTCAGATTGACGGTCAACAGCGGCGCTACGCTCCGGGATTCTACTGTGACTGGCGACGGCGGCGCGATCTGGCTGAACAGCGGCGCTTCCCTGACCATGAACGGGACCATCGAAAACTGCTCCGCGATAAGCGGCGGCGGCGTATATGCGGCTGCTGGATTTTCTGCCATTGCTACGACCGGAAAGATCGTAGATTGCAGCGCCAACAACGGCGGCGCGATCTACGCCGCTACCGGCACCAGCGTGAACCTGAACGCCGGAACGGTGCTGACGGGGAATTCGGCCTCGGGCGACGGCGGCGCGGTGTACTCTGAGACCAGCGTCGTCTTGAGGGGCACGATCGGCAGTTCCAACAAGGGCAACACTGCCGGAGGCAGCGGCGGCGGCATCTGCATGGGCGAAAATGCGATGTTCACCATGTACGCCGGGAGCGCCATCGTCGGCAACAGGGCCGAAAACGGCGGCGGACTTGCGACGCAGTACACCGCAAGGATCGCAGGCGGCACGTTTGAAAGCAACAGCGCGACCTCGAACGGCGGCGCGATCTATGCCTCCGGCAGCGCGGTCGTGAACATCTCCGGCTCGCCGAGCATCACCGGAAACGAGGCGGTGCTGGGCGGCGCCATATACGATGGCAGCGCCGTGACCATGACGGGAGGCAGCATCACGGCCAATACTGCGTACGAAAAGGGCGGCGCGGTCTACGTGGCCGACGGCAAGACGTTTACGATGTCCGGCGGCAGCATCAAGGATGGGAACAAGTCGCCCGAAGGCGCCGTATCGACCGGCGCGGGCGCGGTGCTGGCGTTCTCCGGGAACGTGGTCGTAAGCGGCAATACCGACAGCGCTGGCACGAGCCCCATGAATGTGTTCCTCGGGTATGACAGCAACAGCATCATCACGTCCTCCGGGCTCGGCAACAGCGCAGCCATCGGCGTCTATGTGGCCGACGGCGAGCCAGAGGATGAGTCTGTATCCAACCCTGTCGTTAATCCGATCTACTGCGACCACGGCCTGTCGGCGAGGAACTTCGGCACCTATACGGGCAGCAACGCCAGCGGCGCAAGATTGAACAAATTTGTCAATGACCGCGACACTGCGCTGACCGGCATGGGCGGCGCTGAGATCAGCGGTACAAGCCAGAATTACATTACATGGATCGGCAAGGGGCTTCAGCTTAAGGTGTCCAAGGTCGAAAGCGATGGAAAGACCGCGGACGCCGTAGGAATCAGGTTTACCCTGACCAACAGCGCCGGGACAATGGTCTGGGCCGGCATGAGCGATGCGTATGGCCTTGTGAGTATCCCGTGGGGCGCGGAAGAGCGCGCCAACGGGAACGTGGCGACCTTTGCCCCGAACAGCAGCTATACGCTCAAGCAGACCGCGGCGAATACGTATACCGTGCTCCCGGCAGGCGCTTGGACCGTGAAGATCGGCAGGGACAACTCTGTCACATGGACTGTCGTCACGTCCGAAGATGGAAAGGTGGACCGAACGCTCGCCATCACATCCTCTGGGGAGACGGCACATCTTGGCGATACCTTCGGCGTCAGCAACGACGTCAAGCCGACGCTGACCTTCCAAGCTAATGGCAAAACCGCCAAGCTTTCGGACAAGAGTTCCGAGCGCACGGATACGATCGACTTTACGGCAACGGAGACCAGCCATACGTATACCATCAAGGAGACGGACCCGACCTGGGACAGCCACGTGTTCAGGAACTGGGCCACGATGGAGAAGAAACCGACCGCGGAGGACGGTTCCGAACTGGGCGAAAAGGCGTTAATCGAAAAGGGATACTTTGAATATGAGCAGAAGGACGAGATCGTATTCTTCCGCGGAACGGCCGAGGAGGAAAACGCGAAGGGCTATTCCAAGGGCGATCTGAACCTGTATGCCCAATGGGACGAGGTGGTCTGCAAGATCACGGACAGAAGCGGCACGCTGCTCTACTTCAACGGAAGTCCCGCGGTCTACGGCTCCCTGGAAGACGGCTTTGCCGCCTATAACGCCGCGACCGCCTATTCCTTCACCTATACCAACGGCAGCAGGGCCACCGCGCGTATGATCGAGATGCTGATCCCGGCCTACACGCTGGAGAGTTCAGTTACATTGGCGCGCGGCAAGACTGTCATGCTCACCACCGCGCCGACCACCGACACGGACGGCTACGCCTATACCGGCGAGGCAGGGACTGCTTGCGTCATAACCCGCGGCGAAAACTGCGACACCAGCATGATCGTCAATAAGTCCAACCTGACGCTGATGAATATTGTCCTCGATGGCGACGCGCGTAAGCGTATTGCTCCAATCGTCTGCGACGGCGGCATCGTCAACAATGCGCAGACCTCGGCGGTGCTGACGATTTCCGACGATGCGATCCTTTGCTATTCGAGGATCACTGGAAATGGTGCCGCAGTCAACGCTATCGCCGGGACGACGGTCTATCTCACCGGCGGAACGATCACAAACAACAGTTGCGTCGAAAGCGGCAGCGGCGCGGGCATCTATTTGGCGGAGGGCAGCAGGCTTTACCTCTCCGGCGAACCGAGCTTCGGCGGGACGGATGTGGACAGCGACGGCAACATCAAGGGTACGGACGGCAACTTCGCCGCGACAGCGGTCAGCGGCACCAACGGCCAGAAGGCTTATGCCAAGGCCCGTCAGGACATCTTCCTGGCTGGCTACGCGGATACGGACGCGACGTCCATCGTGGTGAACGGCCCGGTCACCGCCGCCCCGGGCTCCATCTGGGTGTGGGCGAACGATGACGATGCCACGCACTACAAGATGCTCACGCAGTTCGCGACGCTGGATGACAGCCTGCTGACCACTGATAAGACCGCCATCAACACGGCGAAGATCACGAAGGAACAGCTCGAGGCCACCTACCTCGCCTTCCGCAACGCGAGGGCCGACGCGGACACCGAGTGCGGCGGCGACTATCTGACGGGCCAGGAGGGCGACACCATCGGCCTCATCAAGTGGACCGGCGGCTTCGACTTCGTATTCAAGAAGATCGACGGCTTCGGAGAGGCCCTGGAGGGCGCGACGTTCACGCTGTACACCTCGACCGAGAAGGACGGCGCGATCGTCCCGGCGATGGAGAGCGACGGCACGACGCTGATCCCCTACATGCAGATGGGCGACAGCGGGAAAGCGGCTGCCACCAGCAAGCCGGTCGGCACGACCTCGGACAAGGCGGTGACCATTCGGGTCAACGCGGGCACGGCGGAAACGCCGGACGTGCAGACACACGATGTCTACGGCGCGGGCCTGATGAAGTTCATCAAGATCCCGCCGGGAGTCTACTTCATGCAGGAGACCACCTTCCCCACGGTCAAGGACACTGAGGAGCATTACAGGGCCGTCGAGCCCATGTACATGGTCGACCTGAACGGCAAGGGGTACTACGACATCTATGTGCCCGACGTCGACAGCGACGGGAATCCGACCTGGGTGAAGGACGATGCCCACAAAGCCCCCACCGAAACGCTGAAGATCGGGTCGGACGAGGTCGTTGTCCCGAAGGCCCTGAACGTCCTCCCGGCGACCCAGGCCGCCAAGGTCGTGCTGCGCAAGGTGGACAAGGCCGATCACACCTCGCTTGAGAAAGCGGAGTTCACGCTGTACTACGTGGACAGGGAGACCATCCTGAAAACGGACCTCAAGACCGGGGCCAACGGCGTCATCTACGTGGGCAGGCTGCCCTACGGCGTCTACTACCTGCACGAGACCTCCGTGCCCACCGGGTACGCGGGCGGCGTCGACGGGCTGTGGTTCTCCCTCGCGGTGGACGAGACCGGCCTGTACAAATTCATGGACGGTTATCACGACCCGTCGGAGCTGAAAAAAGATGAGACCTCCCCCGCGGAAGCGGATGAGGAGACAGGCGGCGACGAATAAGACAGGCGACGGCCTCCCGTACCTGCCCACGCAGGCGCGGGGGCGCCCCTTAGGAGTGGTGTAACATGCGTAAAATGCGTAAAAACAGCGGCTTCACCATGGCTGAATTGCTGATCGTGGTGGCGATCATCGCCATCCTCGGCAGCGTCAGCTTTATCGCCGTGCAGAATCAGCAGCGGAGCATGGCGCAGCTCGAGCGCGACTCCATCGCCAGGGAGATCTTCGTCGCCGCGCAAAACCATCTGACCATGGCGGACAGCCAGGGGTACCTCGGCAGCGCCCTGGAGGTGACGCCGAGCCCGCTGCGGGCCGACGGCTCCGAGGCCGGGGCGAAGATATACTACGTGGCCTTCGACGGCGTGTCGAACCCCATCATCGAGACGATGCTGCCCTTCGGCTCCATCGACGAGACGGTGCGGGCGGGCGGCCGCTACATCATCCGCTACCAATCCAGCCCCGCCCGGGTCATCGACGTGTTCTACTGGACGACGGACAAAGGCTATACCGCCGACAACGTGACCATCGACCACCTGCTCCCCTACGGCGCGGACAGCGCCAAGAACGGCCGCAAGTCGCACACCCCCATCCTCGGCTGGTACGGCGGCGAGGGCGTGCTGGAGACGGGCACCTACGACATCCTCGCCCCGCGCATCGAGGTCGAGAACGCGGAGCGGCTGATCGTCAGGGTCACCGACATGAACTACAACAGCACCACCGGCAGCACGCTGGGCGAGCTCAAGCTGATCGTCAGCGGCAAGGACGCCCAGGTCGCCTTCACCCTGAAGCAGACCATCCACCACGCGCGGGTGTCCGACCCCGCCGACGGCGTGTACACCATCACATTGGACGACATCACCCGGGCAGGCATGCACTTCGCGGACCTCAACAGCATCGGCAGCGACGTCAGCAGCGAAGCCGAAAAGGAAATTGCCGTGCGGCAGGGCACCTTCGTCCCCGGCGAGGACATCGTCGTGCAGGCCGTGGCATACAGCAACGAGGCGCTGTCCAACATCGCATACAGCAGCGAATACACGGTCAACAGCCTGTTCGCCGACATCGACGCGACCAAGACCACCGCGTTCATCGGCAACCTGCGGCACCTGGAGAACCTGGACGACCACATCTCAGACGTCTCCCACAGCGGCACCGACGTGAAGCTCACCCAGGCGGCGCAGCTCGTCGACCTGGTCGCGCCCGCGGCGGAGGCGGCGACGCCCGCCGAGGGTGACGGCGAGGGCGACGGCGAC
>JAFUWR010000037.1 GCA_017471125.1 Clostridia bacterium
GAAGATGCCGTCGCGCCTGGCCATCAGGTCGGCGGGCGCGCCCTCCTCGGCGACGCGGCCGTCCTTGAGCACCACGATGTGGTCCGCGGCCTGCACGGTGCGCATGCGGTGGGCGATGACCAGCACGGTCTTGCCCTTCAAAAGCCGCGACAGCGCGCCCTGGACCTTCGTCTCGTTCTCCACGTCCAGCGACGCGGTGGCCTCGTCCAGCAGCACGATGGGCGCGTCCTTCAAGAGCGCCCGGGCGATGGAGATGCGCTGCCGCTCGCCGCCGGAGAGCTTCGCGCCGTTCTCGCCGATGGGGGTCTTGTAGCCCTGGGGCAGCCGGGACACGAACTCGTCGCAGTTGGCGGCCCGCGCCGCCGCGATGACCTCGTCGTCGGTCGCGCCGCGGCGACCCAGCCGGATGTTCTCCATCACCGTGTCGTCGAACAGCATCACGTCCTGGAACACCATCGCGTAGTCGGTCAGCAGCGCCTCCGGGTCCACGGTGGAGATGTCCACGCCGCCCACCTCGATGCGGCCCGCGCTCACGTCCCACAGCCGCGCCGCCAGGCGGGCGCAGGTGCTCTTGCCGGAGCCGGACGGTCCCACCAGCGCGGTGACCTCCCCCTCCCGGGCGGTGAAGCTGACGCCGCGCAGGACCTGCTCGTTGTCGTAGGCGAAGGACACGTCCCTGAACGCGATGTCGTGGCCCGCGGGCGCGAAGGTCTCGCTGCCGGTGGCGGCGGGGGTGTCGCCGATCTCGTTGATGCGGTTCGCGGACACCTGGGACATGAACATCTCCGCGATCAGCGCCAGGCTCTGGTCGAAGGGCGCGTAGACCCGGGTGATGATGAGCAGGAACATGAACAGCAGCATGAAGTCGATGCGGCCGGACAGTATGGACTGCGCCCCGACCAGCACCGTCGTCGCCACGCCCAGGCGCATGATGACGCTGGCCGCGTTGACGAACAGGCCCGTGACCAGCTCGCCGCGGATGTTCACGCGCTCGTGTTCGTCGATCTTTTGATCGAGCTCCTCGAGGCAGCGTCCCTCCCGGTTGGCGGCGTGCAGCTCCCGGATGTTCTCAAGCGCCTCCTGGATGCCGTCGGACACCGACACCGCCGACGATTTGAGCGCCTCGGCGTTGCGCCGGGCCACGCCGCGGCTGCCGAACAGCAGCGCGAACGCCACCGGCACGCCCCACAGCGTGGCGATGGCCAGCCGCCAGTCGTAGACGAGCAGCATCACCGCGATGATGGCCGTGGAGATGTACGCGCCGTTCAGGTAGCCCAGGCAGTGGGACCAGACGTGCTCCATGCGGTTCACGTCGCCCATCAGCGTCTCGGTCAGGTCGGCCAGGTCGCGCTTGCCGAAGTAGCC
This sequence comes from Clostridia bacterium, assembly GCA_017471125.1. Taxonomy (GTDB): domain Bacteria; phylum Bacillota; class Clostridia; order Christensenellales; family Aristaeellaceae; genus UBA2862. The sequence goes on from JAFUWR010000037.1 coordinate 1,366, forward strand.
CAGCGGCAGCGTGCGCAGGCGCTCGGCCAGCGAGAGCCGCGTGGCCCGGACCTCGCCGTACACCAGGCCGTAGGTGGCCTTGTACTGCTCCCGGTGGGTGAGGAACGACAGCACCAGGAACAGCAGCACCATGCCGATGAACAGCCACGCCCCCGGCAGCGCCGCGCCGTCGGTGAGCGTCGCCATGAAGCGGGTCATCAGCAGATACAGTATGCCCACGCCGCCCATGACGATCAGGTTCGTGACCACCGTCCAGAACGCGCCCTTCTTCACATTTTTCAAGCCCTGGTCCGTCAGGGCGTAACGCCTTTGGAATGCCTTGGAGAACATGTCAGGCCACCTCCCCTTCGCTCGAGATCTTCCACCGGACGGCCTGGTTGTAGTCGGCCCACATGCGGGCGTACAGGCCGTCGGCCTTGACCAGCTCGTCATGGGTGCCGCGCTCGGCCACCCGGCCCGCGTCCAGCACGATGATGTCGTCCGCGCCCACGACGGTGGACAGCCGGTGGGCGATCATCACCACCGTGCGGCCCACGGTCAGCCGCTTGAACGCCTTCTGGATCAGCGCCTCGTTCTCCGGGTCGGCGAAGGCCGTGGCCTCGTCCAGCACGATGATGGGCGCGTCCTTCAAGATCGCCCGGGCCAGCGCCACGCGCTGCTGCTCGCCGCCGGACAGGTAGGTGCCCGAGGTGCCGATGACGGTGTCCACGCCGTTCGGCAGCTTTTCGAGGATGTCGCCGCACTGGGCGGCCTCCAGTGCCCGCAGGACCTGCTCCCGGGTGGCGTCGGGCCGCGCCGCCCGGACGTTTTCGAGGATGGACGCCTTGAACAGGCGGCTGTTCTGGAACACAAAGGCGATGCGGTCCATCAGCGCGTGGGGATCGACCTTGCGAACGTCGACGCCGCCCACCAGCACCGCGCCGGACGTGGCGTCCCAGAACCGGGGGATCAGGCTGGCCGCGGTGGTCTTGCCGCCGCCGGAGGGTCCGACCAGCGCCACGGTACTGCCCGGCTCCACGGTGAAGGAGACGTGGTCCAGCGCGGGCAGCTCGGCGCCCTCGTAGGTGAAGCTCACGTCCCTGAACTCGATGCGGTTGCCGTTCGGCGTCAGGGGATGCTTGGCCACCTCTAGGGTCGGCGCGGCCATCACCGCCCCGAAGCGGCCCATCGCCGTGCTGGCCAGCATCGTGCCGCTGGCCGCGAACATGATCTTCGCCAGCGCCGTGGAGATGATGGCCGAGAATACCGCGTAGAACGCGAAGTTGGTCACGAACTTGGCGAAGCCGCCGCCGTTCAGCGCCCCGGGCGCAAGCAGCAGCGCCGCCGGGACCAGGAACACGAACGCGCCCTCGGTGAAGGTCAGGTTCACGGACTGGGGCGTCCGGCACACGTCGGCCTGGTAGTGCTCGGCCTTGTCGCTGTAATCGTCGATGGCCTGCCTGAACGCCCGGAAGGAATCCACCGTCTGCTGGAACACCTTCACCACCGGGATGCCCCGCACGTACTCGGTGCCCGCCTTGCTCATCACGTCCTGGGCCGCCTGGTACTCGGCCATCAGGCCCGCGTTCTTGCCGGTCATCATCACGCACAGCGACGCGATGGAGATGACCGCCGCCAGCAGGCACGCGCCGCCCATGCGCCAGTCGAACACGAACATCAATACGATCATCGCGACCAGCATCGCCACCGTGCCCACGATGTCGGCCAGGTTGTGGGCCAGGAGCGTCTCCGTCTCCGACGCCGCGCCGTCCAGCCGGTTCCTGAGCAGGCCGGAGGCGTTGCTGTCGAAGAAGCCCAGCGGGGCCTTCATCAGGTGGGCCATGCCCGCCTTGCGGAGGTTCGACGCCGTGCGGAACGCCGCCAGGTGGGTACACATCAGGGCGCAGAAGTACACCGCGATGCCGCCGAAGGCAAAGGCGAACGCCAGCCAGCCGTAGCGCCCCACGCTGACCGCCTTCGTCCACTCCGGCGCGACGGCGATCAGGTCCCGCGCCGCCAGCCACACGCAGATGTACGGCGCCATGCCCAGCACCATCGCCACCGCCGACAGCCCCAGGCCCAGGTACGTCAGCCCCCGGTAGCTGCCCGTGTAGTCCAGCAGCACCGCCAGGTCGCTCTTTTTCTTCTCCTTCATACGCAAACCTCCTCGTCAGTGGACGCCATATAATTAGATTAATCTAACTCTACGGCATACGCATCGCCCGTCCCCGCTTCGAGGACAGGCGTGCCGTTCAAATATGATTGTATCAAAAGGAGGTATGCTTCGTCAAGTTAAAATAATCTAATCAATTCTCTCAGTCCCGCGTGACCGCGCCCATCTCCTTGAGCGCCTGCTTCTCCCGGTACATCCGCTGGTCGGCGCGCTCGAACACGTCGTGGAAGCGGGCGTCCCCCGCCGGGTCGAAGTCGGACAGCCCGCCGGAGACGACCACGTCCCCGGCGCCGATGTGCCTGACCGACCGGTCGTGCAGCGCGCTTAGCAGCGCGTCGCGGGTCTCGTAGTCGCGGCCCGTCAGGATCGCCACGAACTCGTCGCCGCCGGTGCGGTAGACGGGGCTGTGGTTGAAGATGTCGCAGATCATGCGGCTGGCCTTGACGATGTGGTCGTCGCCGGCCTTGTGGCCGAAGGTGTCGTTGACGTACTTCAACCCGTTCACGTCGCACACGGCCACGGCGAAGGGCTCCGCCGCGCCGCCGGCGATCATGCCGTCCAGCTCTTCCTCCCGCATCAGGTAGGCGGTCTTGCTCTTGACGCCGGTCATCGGGTCGGTCAGCGCGGCGGTGCGGGCGCGGTCGCGCTCCTCGGTGGCCTTCTTCTCCCACTTCTGCTGGGACAGGTAGTTGGCCAGCAGCACCGCCAGCGACAGCCCGAACAGCGACGTGATGAGCAGGCCGCTCAGGTTGTCCGATTCGTGGAAGCGGACGCGCTCGCGCTCAATGAGGTCGCCCACGTCCATGGCCAGCGTCTCGCTGTCGGCGGTGCCGTCCATGTAGCTCTGGATCTCGTCGATGATGACGTTGGCCCTGCGCTCGCTGGCACGCTCCGTCCAGGTCATCGCCATCAGCACGATGAACGCCAGCAGCGCCATCCAGACGATGATCGCCTTGCCGAAGTTCCGGGCGTGGTCCTTGCGGATGACCCGGTTGAAGTAGAACAGGCCCACCAGCGACCACACGGTCATCAGCGCGTAGGTCTCCGTCTCGATGGTGTGGTCGGAGAAGAAGCTGGGGAACAGCAAAAACACCAGGAACACGAGCAGTATGACCATGGTCACCGCAGCCAGCCCGCGGTCCCAGCGCCCGCCCTCCTGCTTCGCGGCCTTGAACACCGCCGCTGAGGCGAAGCCGTAGAGGATGGTCGCGCCGATGGTGGTGGTGTCCACGATCCAGCCGATGGTCGTGCGGCCCAAAAACGGTATGGGCAGCGATATGAGCATCACCAGCAGTATGGCGTTGGCGGGGATCTGCTTGTCGTTCAGATGGGCGATGGGCTCGGGCAGTATGCTGTCCTGGGCCACGGCGTAGCACAGGCGGCTGACGGCGCGGAGCATGCCGATCAGGCTCGTGAGCACCAGCGCCATCAGCGACGCCATCAGGATGTACACGCCCTTTATGCCCATGTAGTAGTTGGCGGCGTAGAACGCCGGCAGGCCCGCGATGCCCTCGAACTCGTCCAGGCGGCGGATGTAGTCCAGCCAGCTTGCGCATCCCTCGGGATAGGCGGACACGCTCATCAGGAGGATGAAGATGTACAGCGCCGTGGTCACCACCAGCGAGATCACCAGCACCTTGAACATGTCGCTGTGCTTGAAGTGGTACTCCGCGGCGGAGTGGGACACGCTCTCGAAGCCGATGAACGCCCAGGGCGATATGAACGCGATGCGGGCCACCTGACGGAAGGCGTCCTTGTCCGGGATGAAGGCCGGGTCCATCGAGAAGTCCGTCGCGCGGCGCCCGATCATCACCGCCACGAAGCAGACCGTGATGCCCGCGGTGAACACCAGCGCCAGCGCCTCCATGCTCCGGGCGGTGGCCCGCTTGCTCTTCACGCACAGCAGCCCCACCAGCGCGATGACGGCGATGGTGGCCAGCGCCTCGCCCATGTACACCTCGAACCCGAACACCGTGTACAGGTAGCCGAAGCGCAGCACGCCGTGGAGGAAGTACCGGGCGAACAGCGGGATGCTGGTGGCGTTGGCCCAGAAGATGGCGATGTAGACCAGGAACAAAAACCAGGCCACCAGGAAGGCGCGGTCGTAGCCGAAGATGTACTTCACATAGTTGTACAGCCCGCCGGTGCCGGGGTAGCGGTTGGCGAGGAAGTGGTAGTGGTGGGCCACCATCAGCATCATCGCGAAGCCGATCAGCAGCCCCAGAATGGAGCCCATCGGCCCCGCCTGGGACAAATAGGTCCGGCTGGTGACCACCAGCGCGCCCCAGCCGATGGCGCTGCCCGCCGACAGCGCCCACACGGCCAGCGGCGACAGGTACGGCTGGAGCTTCGCCGTCCGGGAGGCGTCCTCACGATACTTCTTCATGCGCGTTGTTTCCTCTATCCGTTCGCGGCGGCCTTGAGCGCGCCCTTGTTCTCATACATGCTCTGGTCGGCCCGCTCGAACACCGGCGCGACGCTCCCGTCGTCCGCGTACCGGGCCATGCCGCAGGCGATGACGATGCCGCCGTCGCGGAGGGCCGCGGCGTTGCGGTCCTCCACGGCCCTGACCAGCGCGTCGATGTTGGCGTAGTCGTCCCCCCGGGAGATGACGGCGAACTCGTCGCCGCCCACCCGGAACACGGGGCTGTGCTTGAAGGTCGTGCAGACGATGCGGCAGGCGTCGCGCAGGTACTGGTCGCCCGCCTGGTGGCCCTCCACATCATTGACCCGCTTTAAGTCGTTCACGTCCAGTATGGTGACGGCGAACCGCACGTCGCCGCCCTCGGCGATCTCCCGGTTCAGCTTCGCCTCGGCCTCGAGGTAGGCGTGCTTGTTCTTGACGCCGGTGAGCGCGTCCACGCTGGCCTTGGTCTGGGCCTGCTGCAAACGCCGGGCGTAGTCCTCCTCCTGCCGGATGGAGGCGTCGATGTCGTTGACGCCGACGATCAGCCGCCGCCCCTCCTTCTCCTCCACCATCGCGGCGCGGAGCTGGACGTAGGTCGGCTTCCCGCCGACCATCAGCCGGTAGGTCAGCGCGAAGATGCCGTTGCGCTCCACCTCGGCCAGCACGTTCTCCCGGGTGAACAGCGACAGGAACCGGTCGAGGTCCTCCGGGTAGTCATATTTGTGCGCCGCCTCCCGGGCCGAGCCGAAGAAGTCCGCGCCCTCCTTGGGCTGGCCGAAGGCGCCGAATTCCCGGGTGGCGCTCATCTCGCGGTAGCGGCCGGTCTCCGGGACCACGGCGTACAGGCACAGGAAGTCGCCGGTCAGCGCGTTGATGCGGGTGTAGGCGATGTGCTCCTCCCGGGCCCGCTCCGCCGCCTGCCGCTGGCGGGTCTCGGCGTCGGTGTCCGTGACGGCGATGATGATGAAGCGCTCGTCGTCCTCCATGCGGGACACCTTCATGGTGACGTAGGTGGACCGCCTGTCCGCGAGCAGCCGGTAGGTCATGATGAAGGCGCGGTTGCGGTCCAGGGCGTCCAGCAGCGTTTGCTTGTCCAGGGCCGCGATGAACTTCGCCCGGTCCTCCTCGTGGACGAACTGCTCCGCCTCGAGCTTGCACTCGTTGAAGAAGTCCACGCCCCGGCGGGCCTCCTTGAGCGCGCCGCCCACGTCGTCGTTGACGTACTCGATGAACTCCTCGCTCTCCAGGTCCACGTAGAACAGGTCGGTGTAGCCCCGGGCCAGGGTCTGGGCGATGTGGGTGTAGATGATGCCCGCGCTGCGGGCCTTCTCATACGCCTCCTTGGTGGTGGCGTGCTCGCGCTGGACGCGCACCAGCTCCGTCACGTCCTGGCACAGGCCGAGGACGCACAGCCGGCCCACATCGTCGATGAACTTGAGCTTGGTGGTCTGGAGCTGCCGCCGGCTCCCGGCGGCGTCGGGCACGTCCTCGTAAAATATGTAGGGCTCGTCCATCGACAGCGCCATGCGGTCGTCCTCCACGAAGTGGGCGGCGGTCACCGGGTCGAAGATCTCCGCGTCCGTCAGCCCCACGACGCCCTCGGGCGTGGCCTTGTGGGCGTACTCGGCGAACGCCTGGTTGCAGGCCAGGTAGACGCCGGTGCTGGCGTCCTTGGAGAAGCTCATGCCCGGCATGTTGTTCATCAGCGCCGTCAGGGACGCCCGCAGCTCCGCGATCTTCCGGGCGGCCTCCGCGGCGGCCTCGGCGGCCGTGAGGCGCTCGCCCAGTTCCTGGGTGTCCCGGTAGTTGTTGAGCATGATCATGGTCGATAATATGAACAGCCCCAGGGAGACGATCATGTACAGCGTGTTCGTCCGGGTGATCTGGGTGGCCTGGGCCTCTAAAAACGCGAAGCGGTCGGCGACCTCCGCGGCGGACACGTCCTGGTCGGGGTGGCTCTGGTGGTAGGCGTAGATGCGCTGCACCGCGTCCTCGGCGGCGCTGTCCGTAGCCCGGGAGACCCACATCATCGACGCGAACAGGATCATCACCAGCAGCACCACCCACACGAGGATGCGCTGGCCGTAGGCGCGGCGCTTGTCCCTGCGGATCAGCGTGCGGAAGTAGCCCAGCCCCAGCACCGCCCAGACGATGAACAGCACGTAGGACTCGGTCTCCATGGCGTGGAAGGGCAGCAGTCCGGGGATCAGCAAGAGCAGCAGGAAGCAGCCCATCAGGAAAAAGCCCAGCGCGCCGGTGGCCCGCTCCCGACTGCGGCCCGCGTCCCGGGCGTGCAGGTAGACGGCGTGGCAGATCATGCCGTAGATGATGGTCGCGCCCAGGGTGGTCACGTCCACGATCCAGCCGATGGCCGTCCGGCCCAGGAACGGGATCAGCAGCGACACCGCCACCACGAACCGGATCGCGTTGGCCGGGACGCCCTTGTCATTCAGCTTTTGAAGCGCCCGCGGCGCCTCCCCCTCCCGGCCCGCGGCGTACAGCAGGCGGCTCAGGGCCAGCAGGTTGCCGATGAGGCTGGTCAGTATCACGCCGAACAGCGACAGCATCAGCAGCGCCACGCCCGCCTTGCCCAGGTAGTAGTCGGCGGCGTAGAACGCCGGGACCGCCTTGAGGCCCGACAGGTTGCCCATGTCCCGGATGTAGGCCATCCAGCTGTCGTACTCGGCGGGATAGGCCGATATGGACAAAAGCGACACCAGGATGTACAGCGCCGTGGTGACGAGCACGGACCAGATCAGTATGCCGCGCACGCGCTTGACGGGAAAGTCATATTCCTCCGAGAAGTGGGAGATGTTCTCAAAGCCGATGAACGCCCAGGGCGATATGGCCGCGATGCGCACGATCTGCGGCAGGGCGGCGGAGCCCTCGGCGTACATGGGCGCGTAGCTGAAGCCCTCCCCGTGGCGCAGCGCGGCCATCACCGCGCAGACCGTGAAGCCCACGGTGAAGGTCAGCGCCGCCGCGACCATCACGGCGTTGGGCAGCTTCGCGCTGCGGGTGCAGAACAGGCCGATCAGCAGTATCGCCGCCATGGACAGCAGCGCCTCGCCCAGCCAGACCTCGTAGCCGAAGATGTGGTAGTGGAAGCCGAAGCGGAAGGCGTCGCCCAGGAAGAACCGGGCAAACAGCGGCACCGAGGTGATGTTGGCCCACAGGATGGCGATGTAGGTCAGCAGCACGAACCATGCGGTCAGAAAGCCCAGGTCCTTGCCGGCCACGCGCTTTTCAAAGGTGTAGATGCCGCCCGCGTCCGGCGCGCGCTGGATCATGTATTGCAGATCCCACGTGATGACCAGGATCACCGCCATGCCCAGCAGCAGGCCGAACACGGTGCCGAGGATGCCCGCCTTTTGCAGATAGGTGTTGCAGGTCACGATGAAGGAGCCCCAGCCGATGCTGGTCCCGATGGAGAGGGCCCATATGCCCAGCGGCGTGAAGCCCGACCCCAGCCTGTCTCTGCCCGCCATGCTTCGTTCCTCCCGTCGCGCTTTTGATGTCGATCTATTTGAAACGATATGATACTGTTTATGAACGCAGCTCTACACGAGAGTGGAGTTTGGAGAGTGGAGAGTGGAGTTCAGGAGGAGATCCTTCGGATCTCTTTTTATTCAAACGCGGAAGAGATGTCCAATCGTCGCTTCGGGCTTGTGGGTCAGGAAAATCCCGCAAGGGATTTAACCAAAACTCCACTCTTCACTCTCAACTCTAAAAAATCAGTCTCATTTTATTATACCAAACTTCTCGAATGTTTTCTACCCCTTTATCACAAACGGGCGCTTTTACGCAAGCGCCGCCCCCGGACGCCGTGTCCGGGGGCGGCGATGCTGCCGCTACCGCTTCATCCGCTTCTTTTCCTCGTACATGCGGATGTCCGCCCGCCGGAACACGTCGTTGGGCCGGGCGTCCTTTTGACGGTCGAACGTCGCCAGGCCGATGGCCGCGCCGATCCGCTCCCAGGGCTTGAGCCCCGGGGCCGTCTTGAGCCCGTCCAGGTCCGCCTTGAGCCGGGCGACCAGCGCCTCGCGGTCCCGATAGTCGTCGTTCAACAGGATGGCCGCGAACTCGTCGCCGCCGATGCGGAACACCATCGAGTGCTTGAAGGTGTCGCAGACCATGCGGGACAGGCGGATGATGGCCTCGTTGCCGCGCTCGTGGCCGTAGGTGTCGTTGATGCGCTTGAGGTCGTTCAAATCGATCATGGCGATGGCGAAGTCCACGTCCTCCCCGGCCAGCCGCTCGGTGAGCCGGTCCACCGCCTGGTCGTAGGCGGTGCGGTTGCGGATGCTCGTCAGGCCGTCCTTCAGGGCCAGCTCCGACATCCGGGCCGCGTCGCTCTTGGCCAGGTCCAGCTCATGGTGCATCTCCACCAGGCTGTCGATGTGGTCCCGGATCTCGCCGATCATGTGCGCCACGCCCTCGGACAGGGAGGCGATCTCGTCGCGCCCGCGCACGCTTCTGCGGATGTCGTCGGCCACGGAGGCGTCCTTGGTGCGTGAGAAGGTTCGCACGTCGCGCTCCAGCTCGGCGATCTTTCGGATGTAGCGCCGCTCGATGAACGCCACCAGCAGCAGCAGCCCCGCCGTGAGGATCGCCCCGATGACCAGGAACTGGCGCAGGGTGTTGCGCAGTATGGCCGAGTCGATGCGCTCGATGTCCACCTCGGTGCCGATCAGGCCCAGCTTCTCCCCGCCGACCACCAGCGGGGTGTAGAAGGCGTAGGTGTTGCCGAACTCGTTGTGCCAGACCTGGAAGCCCGTCTGACGCCCCTCGCTCTCCCAGGCGGTCCACTCCACGCTGAACTGCTCCCGGTCGTTCTCGACCTCCTCGGCCAGGTAGAGGTACTCCGCCTCGTCGCCCTGGGGATGGTCGTACTGGCCGTAGTCGGGATATTCCGCGATGAACTCGATGTGCTCGGCCCGAGAGGTGCGCACGCCGTCGATCATGTAGGTGACGGTGTCCCTGGACGAGTCGGGCACGATGTAATAGGCGTAGGTCAGGTCGCAGGCGTCCCGGGCCTGCTCGAAGGTCAGGACCCAGTAGACGTGGCGGAAGGTCAGGTACGCCCGCCGCGCCGCGTCGCTCAATTCCTCCAGCTCGATGTCCACGCCCAGGGTCCTGCCGGGGGCCTCCTCGTGGAGCAGCCGCTCGAACGCCTCCCGGTAAGGCACGTAATCGTCCACGTCCACGGGGATGTCCGCCTCGGCGTAGTGTTCCAGATAGTACGCCTGGTAGCGGGCGAAGTCCGCCCCGTCCGCGGCGATGAGCTTCTCCAGGTACTCCCCCACGCTCCGCGCGTCCGTCTCGCACTGGCGACGGTAGACGGACATCTGGTTCAGATACGTCACGACCCCGCACACGCCCAGCACCAGCAGCAGGAAGATCATGAACAGGGCCACAAGCTTGAAGCCCAGGGTCTTTGTCTTTTTCATAGCGTTTTTTCCTCTATCAGAAAGCGTCGGGGCCGCGGCGGGTCCCCGCGAACAACGTTACGCAAGCATCACCATTGTAACTTATCTATGTAATTATACCACACGACATCGGCGGCTTCTGTTGTCATTATATGAAATTCTCGTATAGATGGCCCCGCGCCCACGGCATTTTCGTGTTGCCGGGCGGGGCGGGATGTGGTAAAATGGTATCAAAATACGACGGAGGTGGCGGCATGGACAAGCTCGTCGTCGACGCCCTGATCGAGATACCGCTTTATTCCAAGAACAAATACGAGGTGGACCACCGCACCGGGCGCATCCACCTGGATCGGGTGCTCTACTCGGCCATGAATTACCCCACCGAGTACGGCATCGTCGAGGACACCCTCGCGCCCGACGGCGATCCGCTGGACATCCTCGTCATCTGCAAGGAGCCGACCTTCCCCGGCTGCGTCGTCCCGGCGCGGGTGCTGGGCTACCTCTCCATGATCGACGACGGGCAGCTCGACTACAAGCTGATCGCCGTGGTGGACGTGGACCCCCGGTACGACAACGTCCGGGAGCTCGCCGACCTGCCCAGCTTCGAGCTGGACGAGATCGAGAACTTCTTCCAGAATTACAAGGTGCTCCAGGGCATCCGGGTCGAGACCGCCGGGTACCGGGGCCGCGCCGAGGCGGCCAGGATCATCGAGGAATGTCGGCAGGCGTATAAGGATTCGACCCGTGGCGCGTAGGCCGCGGGCCGAATTTCACGTCGCCGCCCGGCACGCGCACCAGCGGCACAGGCTCCCCGGCGACGTGTCCCGCGCCGGGCACAGATAGCCGCCGTCCGCCTCCTCCCAGCCGACGATCTCACGCGGGTGCATCGGCTCCCGGACGATACAGGCGAGGAACAGGCAGCTTATGACGATCCACTTGTGCCCCTCCGGGCGGTCGGGCATGTAGCGGGCGAGGTA
>JAFUWR010000350.1 GCA_017471125.1 Clostridia bacterium
CGACTTTACGCTTTATCACTATCGGCAGCAGTTGGATGGTTCATATACCACCGATGACCGCGAGACCGCGTATATGACGATTTCAAGTAGTACTTCTTTCAACCTGACAAACAAGTTTACAGGGTTCACAGTCGCTACCTACAATAAAGGTACCAATGGGTTCAGAAGCACCGGTGGCAGTGGTACCGGTACATCCGTATCGATCAGTTCAAGCGACAAGGAGCTTCATGTCTACCACACCCGAGACAAGAACGACTTCATCTTTGACGTCAACTATCCCACGCAGACGGGCGTGACCATCGGCGGGGTGGACATCACTTCCGCTGCCGCCGATCAGTACAAGGACGTGAACCGGACGGAGAGCGTCGCGTTTGAAGCGCCCCTGTCTGCCTACGCGGACGCTTACAGGTCGTCCAAGTCCTCCGATCACTTCCCCGTGGCCCCCGACAACTATCGCTTTGTCGGCTGGTTCGAGGACGAGACGGGCACGCAGGAATACAAGTTTGACGATACCATGCCTGCCGCCAAGAAGGTGGTCTACGCCAAGTGGGAGCCCATCAAGCTCCAGGTGATCTTTAAGCCCGACCAGGCGGCGCTGGATAAGACCTACATCGACGTGTCCTACGGCTCGATGATCCCGCGGCCGCAGCCCGTCCGGGAGTACGTGCCCATCTCGGCCAAGAAGGCGGCGGAGCTGGGCGCGGACAACACGTATTACTACGTGGAGATGAGCTTCAAGAACGAGGGCGCGCTGCCGGAGAACCTGCGCGCGGCCCAGTACATGACCGCCGCGGGATATGAGGCCTATTACAACGAAGTATACGCCGCGGACGCGCACTGGACGGAGGCAAATCGCCCCCTGTCCCTGACGGCGTGGGTCAACGAATACGTTTCCAAGCAGGCTTACCGCAGGGTCGAGCACAAGGAGAACTACAAGTTCCGCGAGTGGTACAAGCTGGGCGAAAGCATGCCCTTCGACTTCAGCACCCCGGTGACCGAACCGCTGACCCTGGTCGCCAAGTGGCAGCTCGAGGGCGGATATTACGTGTATTACGAGCCGCAGTACCAGATGCCCGCCACCGCGGAGGGCATCGGCGATGTCATCAACGGCCACCTGAGCCAGTGGCGCGACCCGGCGGACGTGGGCACCACCTACGCCGACGGCGCGGAGACCACCATCCTCCAGCAGCCCACGGGCCTGATGGTCAACGAACAGGAGACCACGGACTACATCTTCCGGGGCTGGCGGCTGGTGCACAACGTCGGCTCCGAGACCAACCCCAAATATGAAGCGCTTTCCGACGAGTTCTACGAGGAGGGCGACGACTTCACCATCGAGGCGCAGCATGCCGACAGCCAGGGCCGCATCATCATGCAGGCTTATTACGAGCGCAAGGAGAACGCGGTGCGCAGGCCCGAGGTCATGGACCTCACCCTGGGCGCCAACACCGGCACGGCTTCGGGTACGGCGGCCTGGACCGGCGCGGGGACGGTGACCGTCGCCGCGGAGGGCGTGACGTTCAAGGAGATCCAGAGCAACACCGCGCTGGACCTGAATGTCTATTCCAAGCTGTTCAGCAAGGACGCCGAGCACTTCCTGCTGGGCTTCGACGCCCAGAGCAGCCTGGGCGACTACATCGCGGACTACGCCGCCGACGGCGTGATCTCCGCCCAGCGCACGGACGCGGACACCCTCTACGCCGTGTGGGAGCCCAAGGTGTACCTGGAGCTCGTCAATGATACGGGCATTGGCGACGTGGTCGTCGGCCTGGATGCCGACGGCGAGACCCTCGACGTGGTCAACAGGGTCACGGGTACCTATGACCGCGAACCCGTGGCGAACATCGGCAGCATCACCGTGCCGAAGGGCGGGACGGTCAGGCTGGCCATCCCCAAGGGTGAGGGCCAGCGCGTCACGATCAGCGGCGTCAACGACCTGGGCACCGGCTACCTGCTCACCGCCGAGAGCGCCGGGCAGCACACTGTGGCCGAGAAGGACTACACCGACGTCAAGCGCTACGATACGTTCAGGATCGACGACGCCCTCGCAGCGGGGGACAGCGCCCTCACCGTGACCTTCACCGCCAGGCGCAGCCCCAAGACGCTGGTGCTGGAGGACGGCTACGCGGGCGGCATCCGGCAGGAGATCTACTTCTCCGTGGCGACCGACGGGACCGTCTATTATGAGACAGCCGACAAGACGAGTTACACCCTGCCGGACACCCGCACCCGGCTGGGCTATGAGCTGTTGGGCTGGGCGGCGACGCCGAACGCGACCGCGCCGACCTACAACGTGGATACCAGCGAACACCTGACCATCGGGGACCTCACGGCTTTCTTTGCGGACGCGGACGCGCAGGGCATCAAGACATTGTACGCCGTGTGGGGCATCAATGATAAATCGGGCGTTGTGCGTGTGTACAACGACGTGCGCGAGCCGGGGGACCAAGCGAAGGATTTCGAGTTCACCCTGTCGCTGACAGGAAGATTCAAACCGAGCACGTCGGGTATGACGGCATCTTTCAGTGAATCGGAAACTTTTGCCCTGACCCACGGACAGTATCTGGAGATCATGTCGAGCAACGATCCTTCTACCGGATATATCAGGAGCGTCGCGACGGTCCATGAGGCGAACGGGAGCATCGTTGCAAACACCTCAAAGACGGTCAGTTATTCAAATGGGAGCACAGGCACCTTCAGCAGTCTCTCCATCTCGGTGACCGAGGCGGACTATACCTCGGAGTACTATTCGACGGCGGTGGACCGGCTCGCGCAGACCACGCAGTTCCCGATCGCATGCGACTCTGCAACTCGGAAGGCCAGTTGGACGAGCACCAACGCCGGCGGCACGGTGACCTTCATCAACACCCGCAAGGTGGCGGACGTGGTGGTGAAGAAGGCGCTTGACAGCAACGTGTCCACGGGCCGCTTCGGCTTCAATGCCAGCTATGTGCTGGACGGCAAGCCGGTGGCGCTGGAGCCGTTCACCATCCTGGCCGGAAGCGAGGACGCCAGCCACACCCTCAGGGGCATCCCGGTGGGCGTGGACCTGACCGTCGCGGAGGACGCGGACGTCAACTATGACATCAGGACGACCTTCGCCAACGGCTCCGAGGACAAGAATGAAGCGGGGAGCGCCGCGGTGTTCGCGGTGCCCGAGAGCGGCGAGACCGTCACCTTCACCAACACCCTCAAGTCCTATCCCGTGAAGCTCGTGCTGGTCGGCATGCTCGGCGACGCGGCCCAGCACACGGTGACGGGCCAGTTCTCCCTGGAGACCGAGGCGTCCAGCGTATTCAGCGGGAGGTATACCAATCCCCAGACGGGCGCGACCGAGAACGTGATCTACGCCGCCGACGCGCTGTACGCGGGCAAGTATACGCTGACCCAGACCTTCGTGGAGGCGGGCTACCGCATGCTCTCCAAGCCGGTGACCCTGACGCTGTCCGGCGACGATACGCTGACCTCCGACAATGCGGACGTGACGGTCTCCGGCAGCGCGGCGGAGGGCTTCGTCGTGACTGTCGTCAACCGGGCCTATCGGAAGGTCACTCTGCAAAAGACCTTCTCCGACCCGTTGCTGAGCGCGCAGGTGTTCAACTTCGAGCTCAGCTATACGCAGGGCGGCCAGACGACGGACCTGGACGACGTGCTGCTGACGGCCAACACCGCCGAGACGGTGGCGGCCGATCCCGTCGAGGTGCCCTACGGCTGCGCCCTGACCATCGCCGAGGACGCCAGCGACGGCTACACCACCACGTTCCGGGTGGGAGAGGGCGCGGCGCAGGCGGGCGACACCTGTACCATCGCCTCGGTCACCGACGACGTGACCGTCACCTTCCACAACGCGCGCAGGACCGCCGCCATCGAGGTGGTCAAGGCGCTGGACGATCCCACGGCAGACGGCGCGGTGACGTTCGACTTCACCGCCACGCTGAAGGACGCCAAGGGCGCGCCCGTGGCGGGCTGCGCGCTGTACGAGCTGGCGACCGACGACGCCGGGGACGCGGCGACGCCCAACGTGACGGATGAAAACGGCGCGGTGCGCTTTGCCCTGTCGCCGACGAGGGAGCGGGCCGACCGGCTGACGCTGACCGTGCCCATGGGCTTCCGACTGACCGTGGCCGAGACTGCGGCGGACGGCTACGCCGCGACTTACGCGGTGGACGCGGGCGTCCCGCAGGAAGGCGGCAGCTATACCTATGACAAGGTCGGCGCGGATTCCACCCTCACCTTCACGAACGTGCGGGGGTATTCAAAGGTCGCGCTGTCCGTGGGCTGGGACTATTCCGGCGAAAATGACCCCGTGGAGCACCCCGAGATCGTGCCCGCGTCGATGACCGTCCATCTGGTGGACGCGCGGACCGGTAAAACGGTGGGCGAGCCGATCACGCTCGATCCGCAGTCCGACTGGGCGCGGACGGTCGAGGTGCCCTGGGGCTTGTATGAGGTCGTGATCGACAGCGCTGCCGGTCACAGCCTTGCTGTGCCCGAAAACCAGTCGGACGCGGCAAAGACGGTCTATGAACTGACCGCCGACGACGCGGTGGAGTACGTCCTGTCCGTGCCCCGGGAGGGGACGATCCAGGCGGATGAGAGCGCGGCGTTCCAGATCGAGGGCGTGTATCAGTATGCCTTCGTGAACGTCAGGAAAGTCTGGCACGACCAGGACGGCAGAGATATCGTCACCGCCGTTCCGGATGACGCACAGGTGACTGTGGAGCTGGAACAACCGCAGGGAGGAACGCAGCAACAGCCATCTAAAACCGTAAATGTGTTTGTTGTAGCCTCTGATTATGTTAGTGCTTCGCCAAATGCACTTTCAAATAAATGTGTTAAAACTATCAGAGAGGGGGCAAAGTTATCAATCAAATATAATTTGGAGGATAATATTCCATATACAATAAGCTATTGGGACACAAGCAATCAATATTATTCTTATTGGCGTGAGATTGACGAATATAAAGGCCTTAAAGAATCCAAAGAAATCACTGTGGGCCAGGATGATTTGTTGATTCGCATACATAATGCTTCTACAAAATACGAGAAAAATGTATCTTTTGACAACGGGGATACTTCCGCTGCTGTTCTGAACAACGCCAACCACTGGACAGCTTTCTTCAAGGAGGCTCGCTTTGCAGAGGATGGCGTGACGGAGCTGAGCTACAAGATAAGCGAGACCGCGTCCAACGTGCCGGACTTCACATCCACGGGCGACGCGGTGGTCAGCGGTTCCGGCGACTGCGTCATCACGAATGTGGGCCAGCCGGTGGCGACGGACGTCACGTTCACGGTCTACAAGCAGTGGGCGGACAGGGCCGGAAACCCGCTGGCGGACGACGACGAACGGGTGAAGGACAAAAAGGCCTATTTCAACCTGTACGCCATCTCCACGCCCGATGTGGGCGCGAATGGTTCCGTCGCTATCACTACACCACCGGAGGTGCTTCTCAGCACGACCGCCCATTGGGTGACCCCGACGGAACTGGCAAATGAACCGGGCGAGTACTATACCGTGGAGAAGACCGACGGCTTCTTCAAGAACGGCGAGTATTACTATATCGTCGTCGAGGGATATTCGGACACCAAGAACCAGTGGAGCGAGCTGATCGAGAACAAGGTCGGTCAGACCCAGAAAGTCATCAGATACAGCGGCACGATCTGGTACGAGTTTGAGTCGCGCAACGATAAGGACTACCTGCGGGATGTGAAATATGGAGACATCGTCTACTATAATGGTCAGTATTATATCTGCCGTCGGACGGGCGGGGGCGAGATGTATGTCGCTGAAAAGCTGGGGACCGAGACGCAGTTGAACGACCTCTGCCTGATCAAGGAAGGGAGCATGTTCACCCTGCCGAAGAACGAGTTGGTCATCGAGTATACCACGCAGGAGCAAGCGGACAGGGAGTACGAAGCGATCACCGAGCAGGGAAGCACCTCCTTTGCGTTCGGCAACAATCCCTATACGGTCACCTACGACGACGTGGTAGACGGTCAGCACTGGGCCATCCAGATGACCAATCTGTCCGGGGATTACAGCTACTATGCCGTCGAGGTCGGCACGAGCGATGGCCAGGTCGCCGACATGAAGCTCAAACCTACCTATAAATATAACCAGACGAAGGACGAGAACGAGCGCTACACCAACTTCAACGACGTCACGATCACCAACAAGCTGGACGAGGGCGGCGCGGCCTACATCAAGCTGGACAACAAGACCTCCAACGATTACTGGTTCAAGCTGATCGTGGACGACGGCAAGTACGGCGAGAACCTGCGGAAGCGCGGGGACGACGACCAGAGCCGCCAGACGCCGAAGGGCAGCGCGGGCGCGTACTATTACGCGATCAAGGTGAGCGCCGGAGGCTCGAACACGCTGTACCTGCCGAACGCCGCGGGGATGGCCTACCGGGTGGAGCTGTATGCCGACGAGGCGCTGAAAAACAAGGTCGATGACTTCACCGACGCGCAGATCGAGACCGCGGTGGACACCACCGGCTTTGAGGGCACGACTGCGCCCACCACCTACGCGGGCACGCTCGCGGAGGGCCCCGAATACAAGGTGCCGGTGGCGGCGAACGAGTATTATAGCTTGCAGCAGGTGGGCGACAAGCTGGACGGCACGAAAGCCGCGTACTATAAAGACCATCGCTCCGACTCGGAGTCCTCCTACAACGTCGCGACCAGCACAAGCGCCTATGTCAACATCCACATCATCGATGCGCCGAAGCTGTTCTTCGACTTCAACGGCGGCAGGAACAGCGCGGGCGAGGACCATGCCGGGACGCCGATGGGCAGCCTCGCATGGGAGAACGATGCGGCGCAGGCGGACACGTATACGGACGTCTACCGCGAGGGCTGTGTCCTGATCGGCTGGAGCACGAACGTGCGCGCCCCGCTGGCTGCGGGACAAGCCCAGCCGACGGATGGGCAGTTTATCTCCTACGGCGGGAAGGTCAGCGTCAGCAGGGGGAAGGACGGCTACACCTATGCCGTGGGCGACGCGACCCGCAAGCTCTCAAGGACCTACGACGCGGCGACGGCGCTCCACGCGGTGTGGCAGGCGGTCATCTGCAAGATCGTCGACAATGGCGGCGAGCACGTGTTCACGACGCTGAACAGCGCGGTGGACTATGCCCGGACGAACCTGGACGGCAGGGCCACGATCCAGATGCTGGTGGACTATGAGATCCCGTCCACGGACAGGGTGGTCCTTGCGTCCACCGACGACATCACCTTCACCACGGCGCCGACCACCGGCGCG
Organism: Clostridia bacterium; assembly: GCA_017471125.1. Lineage (GTDB taxonomy): Bacteria > Bacillota > Clostridia > Christensenellales > Aristaeellaceae > UBA2862. Next base: position 7,268 of record JAFUWR010000350.1, read on the forward strand.
GGGCTTAAGTTCGCCCCGACGTTTAGCAGGCAGAGCGCGGACAGCGTCACTACGGCCATCCTCCGGCGCGGGTATACGGGAGACGCGCTGTTTACGAGCGGCGGAAAGCTGACCTTCGAGAACATCACCCTCGACGGCAACAAGGGAAACTACACCGGCGTGAACGGCGGTCTGGTCAATGCTGCCGCCGGGACGCTGACATTGAAGGAAAAGACCGCGCTGCGCAACTCGGAGGTCACCGGCGACGGCGGCGCGGTGTACCTGGCGGCAAACGGTTCCCTCGACGCCGACGGCGCAAGCATCCAGGGCAACAAGGCCCAAAACGGCGGCGGAATCTATGCAGAGGGAGGCGCTGCCAGAACCACCATCAAAAAGGGAACGCTGTCGAACAATGAAGCGGTACAGGACGGCGGCGGCTTCTATGCGCCACACGGGAATCTGCTGTCGACCTTTGAGAACATGACCATCAGCGGCAACTCGGCCGGCGGTCTGGGCGGCGGTATCTACCATGATGGCTGGAATGGAAAAACCTCGCAGATCTGCATCGTCTCGAACGTGTCCGTGACAAACAATACCGCAAATAACGGCGGCGGTATCTACGCACGCAACGTGACGCTGCAAGGCGGGACGAAGGTCACCGGCAACAAGACTACCGCGCCGCTCTATAATGAGAAGAACCAAAAAGTCGAGGTCGCCGCGGGCGTGTATGTCGCCCAAGCTCTAATACTGGGAAGCGGAGCCGCGGACGCGACGGATGCCACGACGGTCTCGGACAACGTGGCGCAGGACGGCAAGGCGTCAAATGTGAGGCTGCCCAAAGCCCTTAATGGCAACAACCAGGTAAGTCAGCGTGATGGAGGGCGTGGCATCTTTATCCGCAACGCGCTGACGGGGACCATCCTCGTGACCAATCCGGGGTCGGCCTACTCGCAGTTCGGCTATTCCAACCCTCATGCCTTGAAGGGCGTGGAAAGCATCAAGTCGGATGAGGACGAGGAATTCTGCGGAAGGATCGATCCGCTGGACGCGACGGGCGAATCCGTCATCTGGTGGAAGGACCCCGTCTGCAAGGTCACGGATAAGGAGGATAACCTGCTGACGTATAACGACGGCCAGGTCGCCGTATTCGCCTATTTGGAGGACGCTATCTTTGCCTATCACGAAAAGACCTTCAAGAGCATGACGGACGGGGACGCTACGCAAGCCAAGATCCAGATGCTGGTCGAGACATATGAGCTCAAGAATACCCTGGGACGGCAGAATTATAAGACCTACGGGATCTGGGGCGAGTTGACGCTGACGACGGCAGCCAAGCCGGAGAATCCAGGCTCCTATGATTACCGCGGAACGGACGGCACCGTCTGCACGATCAAGAACTGTATCGAGGGCGATTCCCCCATGTTCTGGGCCCAGAAAGACGTGATCTTTACGGCAACGCGGATCACGCTCGACAACCAGGGCAAAGAGAGCCGGATCATCAACGGACAGGAGAACGGCGCGATCATCTTGTCGAAGGACGTGATTCTGCAAAACTCCAACAGCGGCGCGGTGTTTGCCCAGGGCGGCTCGACCATCACGATGGAGGAGAACGCCTTGATCAAGGAATGCCATGCTGGTGGGAGCGGTATCAATCATAACGGCGGCGCGGTGTATGTCCAAAGCGGCTCCTCCTTTGAGATGAAGGACGACGCCAAGATCACGGATTGCCACGTTACGGAAAATGGAAATTACAGCGGCAACGGCGGCGCGGTCTATGTGAGAAGCTATGATGCGCATACCTCTTTCACGATGTCCGGGAACGCCGTCATAGAAAAGTGTGATGCGGAGAAGAACGGCGGCGCGGTCTATATCGACGGCGGCAGCGGCATGACGCTGTCCGGCGGGACCATCACCGGCAACACCTCTGGCGGCGACGGCGCGGGCATATACCTGTCCCAGAGCGCGACGCTCGAGCTGTCCGGCGCCCCGGACTTCGGCGGGACGGACGTCTATGCCGCGGGCGACACCATCCCGGAGGGCAAGGCTGTGGGCGACATCAAGGGCACAGACGGCAACTTCACCACAACGGCGGTCAGCGGCACCAACGGCCAGAAGGCGTACGCCAGGGCCCGGCAGGACATCTTCGTGGCAGGCTACCCGAATGCGGACGCGAAGTCCATCGCGGTGACCGGCCCGATCACCTCCGGCACGGGCAGCATCTGGGTATGGGCCGCGGACCAGACGGGCAACAAGGCGGGCCACTACAAGATGCTGACGCAGTTCGCGACGCTGAGCGAAGACCTGCTGACTTCGGACAAGACCGCCATCGACACGGCGAAGATCACGGCGGCGCAGCTTGCGGACACCTACCTTGTCTTCCGCAACGCGAGGATCGACAAGGATACCGAGTGCGGCGGCGACTATCTGACGGGCCAGGAGGGCGAGGACATCGGCCTCATCTACTGGACCGGCGGGTTCGACTTCGCGTTCCAGAAGATCGACGGGGACGGTGTGGCGCTGGACGGCGCGACGTTCACCCTGTACAGGGCGAACGCGACCGGCACGGGCATCCTGACGGACGGCGACGGCAAGCGCGTGGCTTATCAGGCGGCGGGGGCGGACGTCACCGCCACGTCGAGCGACGCGCACAAGACCGAGGCCGTGGAGGTCAGGTATCTTGACGCGGACGGCGCGACGGTGACCCGGAAGGGGGTCTACGGTGACGGGCTGGTCGTGTTTGAAAAGATACCGCCGGGGACCTACTTCCTGCTGGAGACGGACTTCCCCGCCGATGCCGACGGGAATGAATACGTGCCGGTGGGCGGCGAGGCGCTCTACAAGCTCGTGCTGGACGGCAAGGGCTGCTATAAGATGTACACGCAGGGCCAGGACGCGGCGGGGAACGTCGTGTGGAGCGACGAAGCGCCCACCAGGACGCTGAAGCTCAAGAAGGGCACAGTGGACTATGAGGCTGACGTCTATACGGTCCTGGACCTGTCGCCGCTGGAGCACAAGGTCGCCCTGCGCAAGGTGGACGGCGGGAACAAGGATATAGCGCTGCCGGGCGCGGTGTTCACACTGTACTACGTGGACAAGCAGACCGCGGTCAGGGTCACCAGATCCGACGGGACGGTGCAGACGCTCAAGGACGTGACTTCCAGGGACAACGGCGCGATATTCGTCGGCAGGCTGCCCTATGGCACGTATTATATGAAGGAAACGGAGTTCCCGGCAGCGAAGTACGCGCCCGCGGCGGGCTATCAGTGGTTCACCTTCCAGGTCGGCGCGGATGGCTTGACGGGATTTGAAAAGGTCACGGACGACGGGGAATAACACGGGGACGGCGCGGGCCCGCATCGGCGGGCCCGGCGGACGCCCCTTAGGAGTGGTGCAACATGCGTAAAAGGCGTAGAACAGGCGGCTTCACAATGGCTGAGCTGCTGATCGTGGTGGCGATCATCGCCGTTCTCGGCAGCGTCAGCTTCATCGCCGTGCAAAACCACCAGCGGGATATGGCGCGGCTGGAGCGCGACGCCGTCGCCCGGGAGCTCTTCGTCGCCGCGCAGAACCATCTGACCATGGCGGACAGCCAGGGGTACAACGGGCAGAGCATGGTCGGCAGCGCGAGCGCGCTGCGGACTACGGCGGAGGAGACGGGCAAGACGATCTATTACGTCACCAATGCCAGCGCGGCGGACCTGCCCATCATCGACGTGATGCTGCCCTTCGGGGCCATCGACGAGACCGTGCGGGCCGGCGGGCGGTACATCATCCGCTACCAGGACAATCCCGCCCGGGTCATCGACGTGTTCTACTGGACGACCGACAACCGCTACGGCTACGACGGGGCGCTGGCGGTGGACGCCGACCTGCTGGCGCTGGGCGCGGACAACATGCAGGGCAGGCGCAGGAGCCATTCGCCCATCCTCGGCTGGTACGGCGGCGAGGCCGCCGTCGAGACGGGCGCGACGATCAACAATCCATCCATCGCGGTGAAGAACGCCGAGCGGCTGACCGTGGAGATCGTGGACAACAACTATGGCAGCTTGACCGCCTCGCTGAAGCTCATCATCAAGGGCGAAAAGAGCAACGCCATGAAGGCCATCGACGTGGGCACGGCGGAGCTCAACAAGCGGATCGTCGAGGTCGGCACGTCCGACAAGCCCTTCGTCATCGTGCTGGACGCGGCGACCCCCGACCAAAAGACGGGCGAGGACCTGCGGTTCTCGAAGCTCGATGCCGACACGACGGAAAAATTCGTCCCCGGCGAGGACATCACGGTGCAGGCGGTGGCGTACAGCAACCTGGCGCTGACCAACATCGCGTACAGCGGCGAGTACACCGTCAACAGCCTGTTCGCCGAGGTCGACGGTGCGGGGGCTACGGCTTATGTCGGCAACTTCCGGCACCTTGAGAACCTGGACCCCGACGTGTCCAGCGTGGCGGCGGGGCCATTGGGCATCACCAAGGCCGCGCAGATCGACGACATGGATTGGCGCGCGTTCAAGGAGGCCATCGCCGAGGACACCACAGACGAAAAGGTCGAGGCCGTGACGGTGCTCTATGACGCGATCAAAGCCGGTACGACGGACGAGCGGGAGACCTTGCAGACTACGGGCGGCCATTACAAGCCCGTCAACGCCGACTACCTGACGTCCTATGACGGCAGGAAGGGCGAGGCGGTCGCGGCGGGCGAGCCCGTGGCCAGCCACACCGTCACCGGCGTCACCGTGGACTACGCGGGCGACGCGGGGCTGTTCGGGGCGTTCGGCAAGACGGTCGATGAAGATGACCCTACGGTTTATAACATCTCCAACCTCACGTTGGTCGATTTCAGCGTCACCGGCACGACCAGCGCCGGGGCACTGGCGGGCAAGCTGACGAACACGACTGTCAGCAACGTGCTGGCGTACCACGGTGCTGCCGCGACGACCGTCACCGCCACCGGCGACGCGGGTGGGCTGATCGGCAGCATGGTCGGCGGCAGGGTGGAAGAGTGCGCGGCGGCGCTGCTCGTCGAGGGCGACAACGCGGGCGGGCTGATCGGGAAAGTCGCCGCGAACGGCGCGGACGCGGGCACCGTCATCGAGAGCTACTCCGGCGGGCACACGGAGGCGGGCGCGTATTCCCCGACGGCCTACAACGTGACCGGCACGACCGCCGCCGGTGGCTTGGTCGGCAGTGGGAGCGCGGCGATCAGCCAGTGCTACTCCACCTGTTCGGCGTCGGGCGCGACGGCGGGCGGGCTCATCGGCGCGGGCAGCGGGGATGTCTCGAAGTGCTACGCCGTGGGGCTGGTGAAGGGCACGGAAAAGGCGGGCGCGTTCGCTGGGAGGCTGACGGGCAGCGCGAACGATTGCCAGTTCTACGAGCTGGTCAACCTGGGCATGTCCGCGCTGGGCGAGGACACGGATGATAACATCACCGAGATGGACATCACCGAGTTGGACGCGGACACCGAGACCTACGATGCGTTCGTGGGGACGCGGGCGACGTGGAACGCCGCCGTGCCCTACGACGCGCCGCTGGCGGAGTATTATGAAGGGAAATTCAACCTCAAGACCGTGAGCCAGCTGGACGCGGACACGAAGCCCGCCGCCGCGCCGGGGGGCGTCACGGCCACCCACTACGGCGACTGGCCCGCGCCGGAGACCTTCGTGGTCAACACGGCCATCACCGGCTCGTAAAACGGGCCGTCACCCCCAGTTCACAATTGGGCTGGGGGCTTCACAATATTTCTGGAAAAATGTCGTTGACAGGCATAGGCCCATGGGGTAGAATATTTACAATAGGCTAATATTAGGAATTTTATGCGTATGGGAGGCGAAGGCGCGGTGCGGACGGTGAAAAACAAGCTCGGGTCCCAGGCGGGTGCGTCCATCACCTTTGCCCTGTTGATATTTTTGGTGTGCGCCGTGGTGAGCTCTGTGGTGGTCGTGGCCGCCACCGCCGCCGCGGGCCGCATGAGCCAGCTCCCCGAGATGGACCAGCGGTACTACGCCGTCACCTCGGCGGCGGGGCTGCTGCG
>JAFUWR010000351.1 GCA_017471125.1 Clostridia bacterium
GCATCTGCGCCATGCAGCTGGCCCGGTCGGTCAACGAGGCGCTGCGGGCGGGCAAGACCTGCCAACTGCGGCTCACGCTGGCCGAGGCCCCCGTCGACCTGGCCGCCCGCGCCCGGGACCTCCCCGCGCGGCACGCCGAGGACTTTCTGAACGGCATCGTCCCCAAGCGGCTGGGCCAGACCCTCGTCCGCGCCGCGGGCATCGACATGGGCCGCCCCGCCGGAACGCTGACCCCGAAGGAGCTGCGCCGATTGAGCGACCTCCTCGTCGGCTGGACGCTCCCCGTCACCGGCACCCAGGGCTTCGACCAGGCCCAGGTCACCGCCGGGGGCGTCAGCCTCAAGGACTTCGACGTGCGCGGCCTGCGCTCCCTCCGCTGCCCCGGGCTGTACGCCGCCGGGGAGGTGCTGGACGTGGACGGCGACTGCGGCGGCTTCAACCTGCATTGGGCGTGGAGCTCGGCTTTGTTGGTCGTCGAGAGCATAATATACGAATCAGAGGGGTCATCATGAAACTACGCTTATCACAGATCAAACTGCGTCTCGACGACTACCAACTCCCCCTCCCCGTCATCGCCGCCCGCGCCCTCCGCGTCAAGCCCGCCGACATCGTCTCCGCGCGGCTGCTGCGCCGGTCGGTGGACGCCCGGGACAAGTCGGACGTGCACCTGTCGCTGACGCTGGAGGTCGAGACGGTGCGGCCCGTGCGTCCCCTGCCGCGCAACGCGGAGATCGTGGCGGACAAGCCCGCGCCCGAGCCCGTCGCGGCGGCGAAGCCCCTTTTACACCGCCCGCTGGTGGTGGGCATGGGTCCCGCGGGCCTGTTCGCGGGGCTGACGCTGGCCCGGGCGGGGCTCAGGCCGCTGGTGATCGAGCGGGGCCGTCCCGTGGAGCAGCGGGCGCAGGACGTGGAAAACTTCTGGCGCACCGGCGTCCTCGACCCCGCGAGCAACGTGCAGTTCGGCGAGGGCGGCGCGGGCGCGTTCTCCGACGGCAAGCTGAACAGCGGCATCAAGGACCCGCGCTGCCGCCGGGTCCTCGAGGCGCTCCACGCCGCGGGCGCGCCGGAGGAGATCCTCTGGCAGGCCAAGCCCCACATCGGCACCGACCGCCTGCGGCCCACGGTGCGCAATATCCGGGAACAGATCATCGCCCTGGGCGGCGAGGTGTGCTTCGAGACGGCGCTGACGGACCTGCGCACAGAGGGCGATCAGATCGTCGGCGCGGAGCTGAACGGCGCGGAGGTGGTGGAAACGGACCACGTCATCCTCGCCGTGGGCCACAGCGCCCGGGACACCTTCGAGTGGCTGCACGCCATGGGCGTGAAGATGTCGCCCAAGCCCTTCGCCATCGGCGCGCGCATCGAGCACCGGCAGGCCGACATCGACCGCGCCCAGTACGGCAGGGCCGTGGGGCACCCGGCCCTCGGCGCGGCGGACTACAAGCTGAGCGTCCACCTGCCCGACGGCCGCGCAGTGTACACCTTCTGCATGTGCCCCGGCGGGCAGGTGGTGGCCGCGGCGTCGGAGGACGGCGGGCTGGCGGTGAACGGCATGAGCCTGTTCGCCCGGGACGGCGAGAACGCCAACAGCGCCCTCTTGGTCAACGTGACGCCCGAGGACTTCGGCGACGCCGACCCGCTGGCCGGGGTGCGCTTCCAGCGCGAATGGGAGCGCGCGGCCTTTGTCGCGGGCGGGTCGGACTACCGCGCCCCGGCCCAGACCGTGGGCGACTTCCTCAAAAACCAGCCCTCTGTAAAGGGCGGCGGCGTGGTGCCCAGCTACCGCCCCGGCGTCACCTGGACCAGCCTCGACGAATGCCTGCCCGGTTTCGTCACCGCCGCCCTGCGCGAGGCGCTGCCGCTGCTGGACCGAAAGCTCCGTGGCTTCGCCAGGCCCGACGCGGTGCTCACCGGCGTGGAGACCCGCTCCTCCTCCCCCGTCCGCATCGAGCGCGACGCGGGGTGCATCGGCTCCCTGCGCGGGCTCTACCCCTGCGGCGAGGGCGCGGGCTATGCCGGCGGCATCATGTCCGCCGCCGTGGACGGCATGCGCTGCGCGGAGGCCGTTATAGGCAATAGGGAGTAGGCAGTAGGGGCCACGACCTCATCCGTCATTTGCTTCGCAAATGCCACCTTCCCCTAAAGGGGAAGGCATGAGAACCGCGCCAAAAGCCTTCCCCCGTTGGGGAAGGTGGCACGGCGCAGCCGTGACGGATGAGGTCACCCTGTTCCCCGTTCCCTGTTCCCTCCAAATCGAGCATCACATTACAGGTAATGATAATGAAAAAACACTTTTCTTACTCCGCGGCCATCTTCGACCTTGACGGCACGGTGCTGGACAGCCTGGGCGTATGGCGGCACGTGGACGAGCGCTTCTTCGGCGCGCGGGGCGTAGCGATCCCGGAGGACTACGTCCGCGCCATCGCGGGCATGAGCTTTTCGGAGACGGCGATCTACACGGTGTCGGCCTGCGGCCTGCAAGAGACCCCGGAGGCGGTGATGGCCGAGTGGATGGCGCTGGCCGCGGACGAGTACGCCCACGACGTGGACCTTGTGCCGGGGGCGCGGGACTACCTGCGGGCCTTGAAGCGCGGTGGCGTGAAGCTGGCCGCGGCCACGGCCAACCGGCTCGCGCTGGTCAGGCCCACCCTCGAGCGCTGCGGCATCCTCGAGCTGTTCGACGCCATACTCACCACCGGCGACATCGGCGACCGCAACAAGTCCGACGGGGCGCTGTTCCGGCTGGCCGCGGACAAACTAAACGTCCCGCCCGAAGCCTGCGTCGTGTTCGAGGACGCCCTGGAGGGCATCCGCGGGGCGCGGGCGGCGGGCATGGGGGCCTGGGCCGTGGAGAGCGTGGCCTGCGCCCATGCCCTTGACGACGTGGCGGCGCTGGCCAACGGCGTGGCGAAGGACTTCGTCGCGCTTGCCCGTCGCCTGCCCGCCCCGGACGGCCCGCGCCGCTGCGTGATCTTCACCGCCCGCTGCGAGGGCGACCCCGCCCGCGCCTACGTCCCCCGCCCCGGCGACTTCGTGCTGTGCGCGGACAACGGCTGGCACATCGCCCGGGACATGGGCGTCGCGCCGGACATCGTCATCGGCGACTTCGACTCCGCCGAGGCCCCGGCCGCGGGCGCGGTGGAGCGCTTTCCCGTGGAGAAGGACGACACCGACACCATGCTGTGCCTGAAGCGCGGCCTCTCTATGGGCTTCGGCGACTTCCTGATCGTCGGCGGCTTCGGCGGGCGGCTGGACCACACGCTGGCCAACCTGCAATCGCTCAACTACGCCGCCTGCCGCTACGCCCACGCGGAGCTCGCCGACGGGCGGCGCTGGGCCGCGGTGTTGAAGGGCGGCGAGGCAATAAAAATCCCCCGGAGGCCGGGGGTGTTGTCCGTATTCTCACTGGGCGACGCCTGTCGCGGCGTGACCGTCCGCGGCGCGAAGTACGAGGCCGACGACATCACGCTGACCAACGCCTTTCCGCTGGGCGCGTGCAACGCCGTCGCCGGGTCGGAGGCCACGATCTCCGTCCGTGAGGGCACATTATTAATAATAACCGAAGAACCATAGCCGTCATTTCCCGTCCGACAGCCGGCTCAGGAACTGTATGGTGCGCTCCTCCTTGGGGTTGTTCATCAGCTCGTGGGGATCGCCCTGCTCGACGATGACGCCGCCATCCATGAAGATGACGTGGTCGGACACGTCCCGGGCGAAGCCCATCTCATGGGTGACGATGATCATGGTGCGGTCGTCGGACTTGAGGGAGCGTATGACCCTGAGCACCTCGCCGGTGAGCTCCGGGTCCAGCGCGGAGGTGGGCTCGTCGAAGCAGAGGATGTCCGGCTTCAGCGCCAGCGCCCGGGCGATGGCTACGCGCTGCTGCTGGCCGCCGGAGAGCTGCCAGGGGTAGTTCTGCATGCGGTTCTCGAGGCCCACCTGGGTGAGCAATTCCTTCGCCTCGGCCTCGATGCGGGCGCGGACGCCCTTGCGGTCGGCTCGGTACTCGGGCTTTTCCCGGGCCAGCAGCTCCACCGCCAGCATCACGTTTTTCAGCGCCGTGTACTGCGGGAACAGGTTGAAATTCTGAAACACCAGCCCGATGCGCAGGCGCTTTTTGCGCACCTCGCGCTCCTTCTGCGTGGCGGGGTCGTCGGCGTCGAACAGCGTCTCGCCGCCCACGCGGATGACGCCCCCGTCCGGGCGCTCCAGGAAATTGAGGCACCGCAGCAGCGTGGTCTTGCCGCTGCCGGAGGACCCGATGATGGACAGCGCCTGCCCCTTTTCCATGGTAAAGCTGATGTCCCTGAGCACCTCCACGTGCCCAAAGCTCTTGCGTATGGACTTGACTTCCAGTATAGACATGCGCGTCACACCTTATAATATCCCAATTTGCGCTCCACCCAGCCGAACAGCAGGGTCAGCAGGCCGTTGCAGGCCAGGTAGTACACCGCCGTGAAGAACAGCGGCCAGATGGCGCCGGAGATGCCCTGGCTGGACTTCATGAACGCCTGCCCGGCCCAGATGATCTCCTGCAGGGCGATGATGCGGGCCAGCGACGTGTCCTTGACCAGGGTGATGATCTCGTTGGACATGGGCGGCACGATCCGCTTGATGACCTGCGACAGCTTCACGTGGAAGAAGATCTGGGGCCGGGTCATGCCCAGCACCAGGCCCGCCTCCTCCTGCCCGACGGGGACGGACTGTATGCCGCCGCGGTAGATCTCCGAGAAGTAGCAGGCGTAGTTGATGATGAACGCCGTGGAGGCCGCCGCGAAGCGCCCCGCCTCGCCGCCGCCCCAGATGGAGTTGTGCAGCACGATGCCGGGGAAGTAGAATATGATGAGCAGCTGGATCATCAGCGGCGAGCCGCGCACGATCCACACCACGATGCGCGTGAACGCGCTCAGCGGCTTGATCTTCGACATCGACCCGAACGCGATCACCAGCCCCAGCGGGAGCGCGCCGATCAGCGTCACGAAGAACAGCTTCATCGTCTGCAAAAAGCCGATGTTCAGCGACCGCACGACGATGGGGAACTGCTGTAAAAATAGTTGCATCACGATCAACCTTTTTTAGGGAGTAGGGATTAGGGAGTAGGGATTAGGGGGAACGGCGTAGGGGCGCTAAGCCTTCCCCTTTAGGGGAAGGTGGCCGAGCGCAGCGAGGTCGGATGAGGTCGCCGCCCGCCCTGCCGCTCGAAACGGACGCGGCCCCACAGATCCTCCAACGAAACAAAACCACCGGAGGTCGCAAAGGCCTCCGGTGCGTATTGCATGCCGGGCTTTACTGCGCGATCATGGCGGCCTGGACGCCGTAGGTCTCGGCGACGGCCATCATGGTGCCGTCGTCGTAGGCGGCCTTGAGGAAGTCGTTCAGGGCGGCGGCCAGGTCGGAGCCCTTGCGGAAGCCCGCGCCGTACTCCTCGCTGTTCAGGCCCACGGTGTAGGTCAAATCGGCGTAGCCGGTACCCTCGCCCACCATGGCGGCGGCCATCAGGCTGTCGATGACGGCGGCGTCGGACGTGCCCGCGGCGACCTCCATCAGCGCGTCGGCCTGGGTGGCGACCTCGGTGATGGTGTAGCCCAGCTCGGCCACGACCTCCTCGCCGGCGGAGCCGTTCTCAACGGCGATGTTCAATTCGGCGATGCTCTCGGCGGTCTGGTACTGGTCGGCCACGGCGGCGGGCACGATGACCACCTGGGCGTTGTTGGCGTAGGCGTTGGAGGTCTCCATCGCGGCCTTCACGTCCTCGGTCAGGGTCATGCCGTTCCAAACCACGTCGATGGACTTGTTGTCCAGCTCCATGATCTTGTTGTCCCAGTCGATCTCGATGAACTCGGCCTCCACGCCCAGGCTCTCGGCGAACGCCTTGGCCATGTCCGCGTCAAAGCCGACCCACTCGCCGGACTCGTCCTTGTAATCCATCGGCGCAAAATCGGTGATGCCCACGACCAGCTTGCCGTTGGCCTGCACATAGGCCAGGTCGCTGTCGGCCTCGGCCAGACCGGCCAGGCTCAGGCACAGCATCAGGGCGAGCAGCATAGCGGCGATACGTTTCATTTCATCATTCCTCCAAATATAGATTCTTACTATAACATATCATATTAGCAGGCTAAAGTAAAGGGCTTGCGCCCCCGTCCCCAAAATTTAACGCTTGAACAGCAGTCCCCGGAGCCGCCCCAGGTACAATATCGAGAACCGCATGAGCGACACGTCGTACAGCATCAGCGTCAGGTTCCCTAAGAGCAGCGTCGTCGCCGCCATCCAGAGCGTCATCTCCCGGTAGTCCGCGAGCACCTGGTCCAGCCGCAGCACGAAGAAGATCAGCGCGTACATCGCTCCAATGGCGACGTTCCACAACAGCAGCTTCGCCAGCCGCCGGAGCCACCGGTTTTTGATCTTCCCGTCCAGCGTCCACTTCACGATGGGATAGTACCCCAGGAACGTGAACAGCAGCGCCGCCTCCTTGTCCGGGCACAGCATCATCGACAGCAGCGCGATGGCCGCCCACGCCGACCAGGCGTACATCCCGCCGCAGTCGAACACCAGCGGGATCAGCGTCAGCCCCGCCAATATCGGACAGCAGAACGTCGCCACCGGGATCACCCCGCCCAGCAGCATCACCGCCGTCCCCAGCGCCACCATCATGCCGCTCACCGCGACCTTTCGGCTGTATCCCTTCATGCCCGCGCCCTCCTTCCTCCCTGATTATAAAAGAAAACCCCTTGAAAATCAAGGGCTGACCTCATCCTTGCCATTGTGTGTTTTTCGCTTGTCTTTGAGGGCGAATCGAGGTATAATAGACCATATCACACCAGAGGCAGGAAACGCTGATGCAGACGTTTGGAGAGCAATTGACCGCCGCCCGCAAGGCAAAGGGCATGACGCAGGACGCGCTTGCAAAAGCCGCCGCCGTCACGCGCCAGACCATTTCAAGCTGGGAGCGCGGGCGCACGATTCCCGATATAGATACGGTTCGCCGCCTGTCCGATATTCTCGGCGCTGATTTAATACAGGTGGACGAGGGACAGAGCGCCGCGCCCATTGTAGAAGCTGCGCCGGAGGTCGAGGAACAGACCGCGCCGGCGGCGGCAGGCAGGCGGCAGATTAAGAAGCGGTGGATGATCGCAGGCGCGGCGGCGCTGGTCTGCGTTGTTCTGTTGGTCTTTCTGTTGTTCCCCCGCAAGAGCGCGCCTGCGGGCGGCGGGGACGGCTTCAACGCAGAATACTACCAACAGGAAACACCGAACGAGGCGGGCAAGGCTTACATAGCCTTCGACAACAGGATTTGGGATGAGACGGGCGACAATAGCGTTTATCAATGCTATGAGTTTAAGATGTTTGAGAAAAACGGCGTCGCCTTTACTATAACACACGTCGAGGTCGAGTTGTTGGGGAAATCGGGCGCTGTCCGTTCGGCGACGCTCAACGCCAGCGATTTGCAGGCGAACAGCATAAACGGCGATATTGCCCCCTATGGCAGCACGACCATTACAGGAGGATTCCCGAAGGGCGAGTTTTTGCGCGGCGGGATCGCCGTCTATGGGAATGACGCAAACGGAGCGCCGCTGACCTTCTATTCCCTGATAGAGTTCTGATTTTCGCCCCATATCGGGGCGATTTTCCATTTTTTTGACGATGTAAAGCGTTGCGCAACAGATTGTTGCGTGACATTTTACATCGTTTTTCGTTAAAATGGACGTATCAACAGAGAGAGAAGGGAGGCAAATGCTGATCTATCTTGGGTGGATCGTGGCGGCGTTTCTTGCGGGCGTATTGTTGGCACAGCGCAAGCCCACGTTACAGCAGCGGGTCTCAAAGCTGGGGATATTCGCGGGTCGAAGCTATGCCGAGATATTGCGGACGATGGACGCGCCACAGACGGAGACACGGCAGACGGACGGGCACACGATCCGCACGTGGCGTAACAGGGATTACAGCATTTCCCTGTTGTTCGACGGGCGGGAGATGTGCCTGGGCGTCGAGGATGAGGGCAATTAACAAAAACAGGAGGTAATGAACGTGAAGAAGTTGGTTTGTTTGGTGCTGTTGTTATTAGCTGTATTTTCATTTTCGTGTGTTGGATTTATGGAAGGTGCTTCCTCTTTTGATGAAAGCGTTTTTACCAAAGCTGGTTATACAACCAAGGGTGATATTTTCTCTGGACAAACAATAATATTTAAGCAAGACAAAGATGTCGTAATGCTCGATTATACTACAAAGCAAGTCACTTGGGGGTTGAAAATCGACACAAAGATTTTTGGCAAAAGTGCAAAGGAAGAGGGTGAAATGCCTGCTTGGACCGAAGGAGATAAAAGCCAATTTCACAAGAATCAGATAATGACTGACTTCTATCCGTGCATTGTCTATAATTCTTCTCATGAGGTTCCTTATTCATTTGTTGTCGCGCTGTCACTCCCTCCAATCGGAGAGAATGAATGGCTTGCCAATCAAGGTCCTTTCGAGGTAATGATTGCTACCGACGAGCACATCTATACTTTGAAAAGGTATTTATCAGCAAATACCAGTTTTTACCATGATATTATCTTTATGACCGTAGATGAAGCTTTAATGGAAATGTTCTATGACCTTTCAAAAAGCAAAGAAAGCGTTATTCGCGCTGTGAGTTTTGATGGAAAGACCCAGGATATTTATCAATATGTTTCTGCGGGTTCTAATAATGGAAAAGCTGTGGGAGTGCCGATTATCGGTTATAATTGGGCGAAAGAGGTGCAAGATGTCATCGACGCTTGGGAACTGTATGTTCAGGCAGGAGGAACGGCTCAGGACCTTTCACCATACGCTAACGCTATTGAGGTCAGGAACAGGTAACTATAACCCATAAAGGAATCATACAAAAATGGCTGTATAGCCATTTTTGTATATATTCCATAAGATTCCATAGAGGACATATTGCCCGCCGATGTTCAGCGGAAATTCAACAGCATGGACGGCGCGAGGGAAACAATGTAACCGCTAAACAAACCCATGTTCACAGCGTGGTAAAGCTGGCTTTCAAGCTGTTATTCCACGGGAGGAGATCATCAATATCTGCATTCGGGTCACCCTCAAAGCGATCC
>JAFUWR010000352.1 GCA_017471125.1 Clostridia bacterium
AGCCGTTCCAGGCGACCTTGAAGACCTGCACCCGGGGATTGAGGCATAACAGGTGGTTGCGCTGGTACAGCGGCAGGGTGACGGCGTCCTCGTGCACCACGGCGTTGTCGATCTTCTGGTAGGCGGCCATGCGCTCGTCGAAGTCGACCATCACGCGGGCCTCGTCCAGCAGGTCCAGGATCTCCGCGTTGTCGTAGTTGATGGAGCGGCCCTTGGTGTTCTTCCGGCTAAAGAAGGTATAGAGGAAGTTGTCGGGGTCGTTGAAGTCCGCGGACCAGGAGTTGTAGTAGCTGGGCAGTTCCCCGTCGCGGCGGATGTCGTAGTAGGAGGACTCGTCGTACTGCTTGATCTCGGCCTTGACGCCGATGGCGGCCAGGTAGCTCTGGATGATGGAGGACACGGTCAGGCTGGTGGTGGAGTCGGCCATGACGGAGATCTCCATGTCGAAGCCGTCGGCGTAGCCCGCCTCGGCCAGCAGGGCCTTGGCCTGCTCGGGATCGTAGGGGATCTCGGGCGCGGCGTCGTTGTGGCTGAGCACGCCCTCGGGGATGAAGGCGGACAGCACCTTGCCCTCGCCGGAATACAGCGCGTCCAGGATGGCCTGACGGTCGATGGCCATCTGCAGGGCCTTGCGGACGTTCACGTCGTTCAGCGGCTCGATGGCGGTGTTGAACATGAAGTAGTAGGTGCCCGCGCGGCTGCCGGACACGATCTGGTCCTCATAGCCGTTGTCCAGGAACCACTGGAGCTGGCTCTCGGCGTAGTCGAAGTTGAACACGTCCACGGAGCCCTCCTCGAACATCATGCGCTGGGTGTCGGGGTCGGACACGATGGACAGGGTGATGCCGTCGATCTGGGGCGCGCCCTTGAAGTAGTTGGGGTTGGCCACCAGGGTCACCTTGCTGCCCAGCTCCCACTCGGTCACCTCGAAGGGGCCGGTGCCGAAGCAGACGTCCGGGTTGACGCCGAAGTCCTCGACGCCCTCGGTGGATTCGCGGTTGAAGATGGAGCCGCCGGGCGTCGCCAGGCAGGACAGGAAGGGCGCGTAGGCGCTCTCGAGGGTGAACTCCACGGTCAGGTCGTCGATGGCCTTGACGCCTTCAACGCTGTCGGCCTCGCCGTTGTACATGGCGGCGGCGCCCACGACCACGTCGAAGATGTCGGTGTTCTTGGCCAGGGTCGCCGGGTCCATCATGCGGTTGACGGTGTAGACCACGTCGTCCGCGGTGAAGGGATCGCCGTTTTGGAAGGTGACGCCCTCGTGCAGGTGGAAGGTGTAGGTCAGGCCGTCCTCGGACACGTCCCAGCTGTCCGCCAGGCCGGGCACGATCTGCGCCACGCCGTCCACGGTGTCGGTCTCCACCAGCCGGTCGAAGCAGTTCAGCGGGATGGTGTAGCTGTCGGTGGTGAGCTGCACGTCCAGGGTCTCCGGGTCCTCGGTGTAGAAGATGTGCAGCCAGTTGTCCTTCGCCTCCGCGGTCGCCATCGGGGCCAGCACCGCTATCGCCAGCGTCAGGACGAGCGCCAGGGACATCAGCCTTTTCATAGTCCATTTCCTCCTCTTTTTGTGATTCCTGCTTATAAATATACGGCATGCCTATGTCGGAAACAACGGGTTTATTGTAAACTTTGGATGAACCGGCGCAAGGAAATGGTCATGGGGTGCATTTGAAAGTCTGATGGTTGAGGGGAGAGGGATTAGGGATTAGGGATTAGGGATTAGAGTGTGTTTCCAAATGCAAAACCGCAAGGATTATGCAAGAAGTATACGGATACAGGCGAGATGGACAAAGGAGAGGAAGCGAGAGGCGAGCTTGTCAAAGCGCATGGCGACTCTGCGAAACTCCTTGAGTTTGAG
>JAFUWR010000353.1 GCA_017471125.1 Clostridia bacterium
ATTCTTCATTCTTCATTCCCTCCCCATCTCCCTGACCGCCTCCACGAACCCCTCCACCTCCTCGAACGTGGTCTCGTGCCCCACGCTGGCGCGGACCGCGCCGCGCTCGAGGGTGCCGAGGAAGCGATGCGCGCCGGGGGCGCAGTGCAGCCCGCCCCGCACGTCGAACCCCCGCCGGGCGAGGGCGTCCGCGGCCTGGGCGGAGGGCAGGTCGCCCACGTTGAAGGCCACGATGCCCGCGCGGGCGGCCTCCTCCCGGGGAGAGTAGAGCGTCACGCCGTCCACGTCGGCCAGCCCCTCCATCAGCGCCCCGGTCAGCTCCCGCTCCCGGCTCATGATCTGCGACAGCCGCGGCGCGACGTGCTTCACCCCCGCGCCCAGCCCCGCGATGCCGGGCAGGTTCAGCGTGCCCGCCTCGTAGCGCTCGGGCAGCTCGGCGGGCTGGAGCATGCTGTCGGACGCGGAGCCGGTGCCGCCCTCCCGCTGGGGGAACAGCGTCACCCCCGGCCGCACGTACAGCCCGCCCGTGCCCTGGGGCCCCAGCAGGGACTTGTGGCCGGGGAAGGCGTACAGGTCGCACCCCAGCGCCTCCACGTCCACCGGCATGCCGCCCAGCGCCTGGGCCCCGTCGATCAGGTAGCGTATGCCCCGCCGCCGCGCCACCTGCCCGATGGCCGCCACGGGCTGTATGGCCCCGGTGACGTTGGAGGCGTGGGTGCAGGCGATCAGCGCCGTCCTGCCGGTGAGGGCATGTTCCACGTCGTCGGGGTCCACGAAGCCGTCGGGCCGGGGTTTGACCAGGGTCAATGTGATCCGTCCCCGCGCCGCCAGCCCGCACAGGGGCCGCAGCACCGAGTTGTGCTCCAGTTGGGTCGCCACCACGTGGTCGCCCACCCGCAGCGCCCCCTTGACGGCCAGGTTCAGGGCGTCGGTGCAGTTGAAGGCAAAGACCACCGACATGGCGTCCTTCGCCCCCATCAGCGCCGCCAGCGCGGCCCGGGCCTCCAGTATCTCCCGCCCCGCCCTGAGCGCCCGGGGATGGCCCGCCCGGCCGGGGTTGGCGTTGTATTCGGTCAGCGCCGCGCGCACGGCGTCGAGCACCGCCTCCGGCTTGGGATGGCTGGTGGCGGCATGATCCAGATAGACGGACATAAAACGCACCTCCTTCACGCCGAACGGCGCGATCGCGTAATATATGATACTTGCGTCGGCGGCCCGGACAGAACCCCGGCGCGGGAAATGACGCAGGGGAGGGGAGAGACATGCAGGAGGCATACGGCGTGGCGGCCTTTCGCTCCCGCCAGCAGGTGCTGTGGTTCGAGGCGGCGCTGAGGCGGCGCGGCGTGCCCACGGAGGTCATATCGACGCCCAGGGACATCGCCATGGGCTGTGGGCTGTCGGTGCGGTTCCCGCTGGACCGGGCGGGCGACGTGCGGCAGGCGCTGCGGGGCTTTGGTACGTCCAACCTGATCGGCCTGTATCGCGCCGAATACCGCGGCGGGCGGCTGACGGTCACACCTTTGGGGCAGTAATAACACGCTGAGAGGGTGAAAACAAGCCCGTTTTTACCCTCTCAGCGCGAATCGGACACTGTTTTATTACATTACCGTATGGTTAGTTTTCGGAAAAAAGGATTGACAGGCACAACGATTCGATATATAATTGTAATGTGTACGTGTGTGGGCGGTATCCGCGAGGATGTCCGTCTGAGGCATCCGGCACGGGTCGGCCCTGCGGGGCGGGCTCACAAGATGGGGGACTGGCGGCACCTGCTGGGTTGGCGGGCCGAGGAAGCCCCGGACGATAGTTTGGCGGCGCGTCGTTCGATGCGATATGCGGGCGGCGGGTGGCGGAGCTATGTCCATTTTTGGCCGCGGATGCCGCGCGCGCCTTCGAGATACAGGAGTCATCCGATGAGGGAAACAACGGGCCCACGCAGGTCCATCGCCTTCAGCCGGGAAACGGCCAAGACGCTGGTCCTGATGATCTACGACTTTATCATGATCCACGCGGCGTATTTCATCTCACTGTGGATGCGCTTCGACATGAACTACTCCGCGATCAAGATCGTCTTTCTGCGGTGCTACGCCAGGACCATCACGCTGTACGCGGCGGTGTGCCTGGTCGTTTTCTACGTCTGCAAGATGTACCGCTCGATGCTCCGCTACGCCGGGGTGTACGAGCTGTTGCGCACGTTCCTGGTGTCCGTGGGCATGTCCGCCGTTTACGCCGTGACCATCCGCGTGTTCGTCCACGCCATGCCGCGGCTCTACTACTATATGGGCGCCATGACGCAGTTCATACTGCTGGTGGCGGCGCGGTTCTCCTTCCGGGTGACCCGGTATTTCCGGAGCATCCGCAAGCGGCGCAACGCCGACGTGGGCCGTGTGATGCTGATCGGCGCGGGCGCCACCGGGCAGATGATCCTTCAGGACATGAACCAGAACCGGGCGATCAACGACCGCGTGGTCTGCTTCATCGACGACGACCCCGGCCTGTGGAACCGCTTCATCGAGGGCGTGCCCATCGTGGGCGGTCGCGACGAGATACTGTCGATGGTCAAGCGCTACCACGTGGACAAGATCTACCTGGCCATGCCCGGCGCGGACGCCGCGGACAAGCGCGACATCCTCCAGATATGCAGCCAGACCGACTGCGAGCTCAAGCAGCTCCCCGGCATGTACCAGTTCGTGGACGGCAAGGTCTCCGTCAGCGCCATGAAGGACGTGTCCGTGGAGGACCTGCTGGGCCGCGCGCCCATACGCGCCGACATGCGGGAGGTCTACGAGTTCATCACCGGCAAGGTGGTGCTGGTCACCGGCGGCGGCGGGTCCATCGGGTCCGAGCTGTGCCGGCAGATCGCCGCCCACCAGCCGCGGCGGCTCATCATCTTCGACATCTACGAGAACAGCGCGTACAGCATCCAGCTTGAGCTCAAGGAGAAGTACCCCGAGCTCGACCTGGTGGCGCTGATCGGCTCCGTCCGGGACAGCCGGCGGATGTTCGAGGTGTTCGGCGAATACCGGCCGGACATCGTCTACCACGCCGCGGCCCACAAGCACGTGCCCCTGATGGAGGACAGCCCCTGCGAGGCCATCAAGAACAACGCCGTGGGCACCTACAAGACCGCCTTCGCGGCCATGGTCAACGGCTGCAAGCGCTTCGTGCTGATCTCCACCGACAAGGCCGTCAATCCCACCAACATCATGGGCGCGTCCAAGCGCCTGTGCGAGCTGGTCATACAGAGCTTCGACGAGAAGGTCCGCGCGGGCAAGGCGCGGGAGATCCCGCAGCTCTTCACCCACGAGGGCGAGGCCCCGGCCCTGCCGGACAGCGCCTTCGACGGCGTTGGGACGGAGTTCGTGGCCGTGCGGTTCGGCAACGTGCTGGGCTCCAACGGCTCGGTCATCCCTATCTTCAAGCGGCAGATCGAGCACGGCGGGCCCGTCACCGTCACCCACCCGGACATCATCCGCTACTTCATGACCATCCCCGAGGCCGTCAGCCTCGTGATGCTGGCCGGCACCTACGCCCACGGCGGCGAGATCTTCGTGCTGGACATGGGCAGCCCCGTCCGCATCGTGGACCTGGCGCGGAACCTGATCCGCCTCTCCGGCTATAAGCCCGACGTGGACATCAAGATCGAGTACACCGGTCTCCGGCCCGGCGAAAAGCTCTACGAGGAAAAGCTCATGGCCGAGGAGGGCCTGCGCAAGACCGATAACGACCTCATCCACATCGGCGCGCCCGTCCGCTTCGACACCGACGGCTTCCTCCGCGACCTCGAACGCCTCATGCGCGCCGCCTATACCAACGCCCCCGATATCCGCGAAATGGTCGAGACCGTCGTCGGAAGCTACCATCCCGCCGCGTGAGTGCACGCCCCAACATGCTCACCATCGTCCCGCTCCTGCGCGTGCAGGAGCGCATTGGCCAAAATGACGGGCATTTCAAGATTTGCAATCTCAGTCGGATGCAGACGTTGGCAGTTTAATACAAAAACCAAGGGAGAAGTCTGCCCTTTTCTTGGTAGTTTTTGACAAGGGAAAATGGGTTAGATGGTTCCAGACATGGTTTTACGGGTTTTGTGAAAAAAGACCGGGTCAGATGGATGGAAACTGAGGTTGGTGTTGGATAAACATACGTGTTATGCAAGGTCCTGGTCCATACATCTGAGGTTTTCGTTTAGATCTCAATGTCATAAGGTGAGTTCTATACGGACTGAGGTTTTTTATTGCTGACGGGAAAAAACGATGTCTGATTATTTTCGGTAAAACTGGCAATTTAATACGGCGTTGTATTTTTTAGCATTGTGAGATTATATGCAATTTCCTTCTCCATACACCTAAGGTATTCATTAGAATCTTAATCCAGTTAGGTAAGTCCAATACAGTTTGACTTTTCGCTCTGCCATCGGGTCGTTCCCTGCTCTATATATTGACGACTCGCAACCTTCACTATATCTCCCAGGGTGGCCTGATGGCATTCCTTCCGATGGCAGAGCGAAGAGTCAAACACTATATATTTCTCGATAATTCTAAGGATTGATATTACTTGTACAAGCGAAAACAGACGGGATGGCTCAAGCATCTCGATTTTATTATATTGGACCTGATCTGCCTCGGCATATCGTATCTGTGGGCATATCTGCTGCGTCACGGCTCGGTAGCCTCGCTGTTTGCCAACAAGGTGTACGTGAGTACAGGCCTGATGCTGTTGGTGTTCGATTTGCTGGTCATCGTGCTGTTCGGGACCATGCACGACGTCCTGCGCCGGGGGATCTTCAAGGAGCTGACATCGGCGATCAAACAAGACCTGCTGGTGTTCGGCTTCATATCGATCTATCTGTTTTCGGTCAAGGACGGGGACCAGCTTTCCCGGATCGTGCTCTGGCTGACGTTGGGGCTGCATGTCCTGACCAGCTTCCTGGCCTTCATTGGCTGGAAGAAGGCGGTCGCGCGGCATCACACGGGTCAACAACGCTCCATGCTGCTGGTGGCGGACAAGGCCATGGTACAGGGCGTCATCGACCGCTTCAAAAGCGATACCTCAAAAGACGCGAACATCACGGGCGTCGTCATCGCGGACAATCTGACGACCGGCGGCAGCTGGGACGGCATACCGATCGTCAGCTCATTGGAGAACGCTCCGAAATACATATGCCGCGAGTGGATCGACGAGGTGTATATCTGCACCTCGGTACCGCCGTTTGAACTGATCGCCCGCTGCAACGAGATGGGCGTGACCGTCCATCGGGAGCTGCACAGCGCGGGCGGCGACCAGCAATTCGTAGAGAAGATGGCCGGCGTGCACGTGCTCACCAGCACGATGAACAGCGCGACGCCGGGTCAGATGTTCTTAAAGCGGGCAATGGACATCCTGGGCGGCATCGTCGGAAGCCTGGCTGCCCTGATCATCATGGCCATCGTAGGCCCGAAGATCAAGAAGGCCTCGCCCGGCCCGATCCTGTTCACGCAGGAGCGCATCGGTCAGAACGGCAAGCGCTTCAAGATGTACAAGATACGCTCCATGTACATGGACGCGGAGGCGCGAAAAGCCGAGTTGATGAAGCAGAACCGCGTGTCGGACGGCATGATGTTCAAGCTGGACTTCGACCCGCGCATCATCGGCAACGAGGTGCTGCCGGACGGCTCCCATAAGACCGGCATCGGCGAATTCATCCGCAACACATCTCTGGACGAATTCCCCCAGTTTTTCAATGTCCTGATGGGTCAGATGAGCCTCGTAGGCACCCGCCCGCCGACGGTGGACGAGTGGGAAAAGTACGAGTACCACCACCGGGCGCGGCTGACCATCAAGCCCGGCCTCACGGGCATGTGGCAGGTCAGCGGGCGCAGCGGCATCACGGACTTCGAAGAAGTCGTGAAGCTGGATACGGAGTACATCAATAACTGGAGCCTGGGGCTGGACATCAAGATACTGCTCAAAACCATCATAAGCGTCATCCGGCGCGACGGTGCGATGTAATGAATTCAATGCTGTTTATCAGCTTGAAATTAGACAGAAGGAGCGAGGAACATGAAGAGGATACTGGCTTTGGTTCTGGCGATGCTGTTGCTGGTCAGCGCGATGGCGTTCGCGGAGGATATGGATCTCACGAGCTTTACCGATGAGGAGCTGAACGGCCTGGAGCAGGCCATCGCCATGGAGCGCGAGGCCCGCGCCAGTGCAGCGGCTGAGGCCGCTGCAGCGGCAGAACAGGCTGAAGCGGAAGCATCCGAGCAGCCTGCGTTCGAGCCTCTTCGAAAAGGCGAGTACAACGATAACAATAGTGCTTTGCAGCAGAAGCTCAAGGACCTGGGCTACTTAACCGGCAAGGTCGACGGCATCTTCGGCCCTCAGACCGAAAAGGCGTTAATGGCTTTGCAGGAGGATATGGGGCTGGAGCAGACAGGAGCGGTGAACACAGAGGAAGAGTTGAACATGATCCTCAATGCCGCTGCGGGAGATGGTGTCAACCTGCTCCTTGGGACGAATCATGGAATTCTTCACTATAGTCTGATCGATAATGGCTTTAATGCTATACTTGATGCAGAAGAAGAAGGTATCAAGGTTTCCATACCAGATCATAATGATGAGGGTTGGCTTGTTCTTTTCTATGATGATGGAAGATCAAAAGATGTCTTGGCGGGGAAGCAAGGGGATATGTACGTATTATCCTTTGAGGCAAAGACGAATACAGCAGATACACATATTAGTGTAAGCAGTAGGCAAGTAAATGGTCAAGAGAATCAAGTACAGTTTGGTGATATTACAGTTTCGGTTCCCGACGAATGGCAGCGATATACATTATCAGGTTCTTTGAATGGGGTTGCTGCAACATCTCAAGGCATCTATTTCAATCTGAAAAACAATGTTCCTGGGACGGAAATAGAGATTCGAAATTTAAAACTGGAAATGGGTTCCTTTGCAACTGATTGGGATGAAGCGCCTGAAGATAAAGGCGATGGAACTAATTTGTTGTTGGGAACCAATCAGGGAACAAATAATTATTCTATTTTAGATAACGGGTTTGAAGCGTCGCTTGAAGCAGATGATATTGGCATCAAAGTCAATATGGCATCACGAAATGATGAAGGCTGGCTTGTGCTGTTTTTTGATGATGGACGTTCTCGAGAAATCTTGGGAGGTCTTGCTGGTGAAATGTATACTCTTTCATTCGATGCAATGTCCAATATGGATGGCACAGAAATGAGGATTTCACATAGGCAGACAAAT
Organism: Clostridia bacterium; assembly: GCA_017471125.1. Taxonomy (GTDB): domain Bacteria; phylum Bacillota; class Clostridia; order Christensenellales; family Aristaeellaceae; genus UBA2862. The sequence continues at coordinate 7,240 of JAFUWR010000353.1, forward strand.
GCTTCTGAGAATCAGATTTCCTTTGGAACAGTTGTTATTAACCAATCAGATGCGTGGCAGCACATTGACTTAGTTGGGTCTTTGACGGGTGTACAGGCAACATCTCAAGGGTTGTATATTGACCTTCGATACAATAATCCGCCCGACACAACTGTTTATATTCGAAACTTGAAAATCGAAAAAGGTGTTACAGCTACTGACTGGTCAGCCGCACCAGAGGATATGAAAGTTGAAACTAATTAAATGCCTTTTGAACATGCTTCGTAACACTAATGTTTGTTGAAAACAAATTGATAAATGGTAAGTGAAAGGGATTGGCTTTACTCTCGTAATCTAGCGTTTTCATCGAAACGGGAGTAGAGCCATTTTTTATTTCCAAAGGTTTCTTTCTGTACACTTTTTCTATCCTTTATATTTAATTAACGGTTGAATTCGTTTTCTATATAAGTATATTTAAACTTGAGTTTCCGTACAATGCAAGCGAAAGCAGGCATCCGAGGGCAACGGGAATAGAGAGCGCGAGAGGGGAGGAAAAAGGGCACAGGAAATAAACCGATATCACGGTTATCGAAGGACAGTACGACAAGGAAGCCTGGAGACTCAGAATTACAGGAACGACAGCTGGCAGTACTTTACCCTTGTGGGCTTGAACCATCCCTTACAACCCTCATGTGCAAAGCTGAGGATACGAGCTATACCCGCAGCAAAGCGATAGCCGAGGAAAAAGACATGTTCTTTGATCGGATCTGCGGCTTCTATGACATTACAGCGCATCTGGTTTGACTGTGGCTTCAACGAAAGAAAGGCCAGATATGCCATGCAAAGGGTCATGTAGAAGTTCAATGCATTAATGGCTTTCAGGGAACGGACCCGGAAGTTTTCAAACTCGAACACTGTTTTCTTGCATCTGAAGTACTCTTCAATGCGCCATCTGGAGAAATACAGCTTTGCAACCCGAATAACATCGTCCCTGGAGCGAATCGGGATATTGGTGGCCAGCATCATGGGGTGCTCCGTAATGCCGTAGACCAGTACCAGCCATATCGGCTTTCTGGAAGCTGTGATCATTACCTTCACATGGGAAAGATAAGCCTCGTGGTCCGTATCATGATAGCGGAGTTTCATTTTGATTTTGCCCTTTCGCCGGTCACGGAACTCTGTGGCTGGCATCCACTTGTTATGATACTGTACCTTTCGCCTGGACGTCAGACGAATCACATAATCCTGCTTCATTTCATCCAGCTTGAGGAACACTTTGTTGTCATCATAGCCCCTGTCCATCACATAGGTGGCTTTCTTGAACAGGCTGGCACACTGGTCAATCGCCTCAAAAGTGACGGCATTGGCAGAAACATATCCCTTTTCCCGGGACGAGTGAATCCGGGAAAAGACGCTTACGGGCTGCTTGCTGCGGGTAATCACCACAGTCTCCGTTACATGATAGCCTTTCTCATAGACGCTTTTCTTCTCCGTGCTCTTTGAACCGTCCCGGATAATCCCAAGCGATTCGAACTTGTAGCCCTCAGGCTTCACAACATCGCTGTCGTCAATCAGTATCGTGGGATTCTCCGATACCCATTCCCGGATAATTCGTGATACGCATTCTTCGCCTCTTCCGCAATCCCTTCGCACAGATGTCGCCCCAGCCGCTCCACAGCGTTGACCTTCTTCGTCCGCTCGTGCAGCTGATCTACGATGCTTGTCAGCAGACAACTCTTCGCTGCCAGCATCCCGTAGGTCATGGTGTAGTGTGTCTTATGATACATGCGGTGAAGAATATGCTACTGCGAAGAGATAAGAAATGGGTTGGAATATATGAAAACGGTAATTATGGCAGGCGGTAAAGGTACAAGAATATCTGAGATGTTTCCGGACATTCCCAAACCACTTATACCGATTAAAAATAAAGATGGTATTGAAAAGCCTGTTCTGGAATGGGAGATACGGTCCCTCGTGGCTCAGGGGTTTACGGATATCATTCTAACCGTATCTCATATGGCGCATAAGATAGAGGCATATCATTGTTGATATAGTTTGGACTGTGAAGATGCACAAATACAAGGAGCATATAAAGGGAGAATATAGGGAATATTTGGACAGGTTGCACAATAGAACAAGTAACATCGCTCGGATGGCTTTTTTCAGACAGATTTTTTTGGTTTTAGAAGCATGTCTGCCAGAGAATATAAGGATAGAGATTTTGAAAAAGAGCAGGCGGTCAGCGGATGAAACTTATACACATGGTTCTCTTGCTCTCTTGTTATTTGGCTGAATATAGGTTTTATAGAATGAAACTTATAGGAATAAGTGGTGTTGTTAGAACAAAACTTATCAACATAAGTGTTCTTGTTAGGCATGATCTTATCAACATGAGTACTCTTATTAGGCTGAAACTTATCGACAGCGGCGTTCTAATTAGGACAAAACTTATCAGCAAGAGCTCTCTTATTAGGAATGTACTTATCGGCAAGGTTACTGTTGTATCCGAAGTTCATTGATCGAGACATGAACGAATAATTTTGCGGATGTAGGAATGACCACACGGGGATACGGAAAGTAGTAGGCAAGTATGAGCTTATACAAGATATATGGGCAGTTGGAATCACTAAGCCATATATCTATGTACGGGGCATTAGAAAGGCTTGTTAACGGTTGAGGTCTCATGTGGATGAAGAGTCTTAGAGACGGTTTACATAGATTTAGTGGTCAAAGGCTTCTTTAACCACAATATATATGTAAAAACCCTGAGAAACTAATGATGGTCAATTTTGAACCCTGAGCATTAGGAACCGCTAGAAATCCCCCAAAACCACAATATCTTGTGACTGACTTCAACCAGCTTACATACATCTATGGAGGAGCAATAGTAAATGAAAACCCATAAGCGAATCCTGTCAATCTCGGCTCTCCTCCCAAACGTGTGCATGAAATCAGCTAAAACCCTTATGACGTAAGGTTTCTCTGGGGTTTTCCAGCAAAATGTTACAGAAGTGCTACAAAAGAGCAGATTCACTCCTCCCAATATATCCTCCCAATAAAACCG